>CAZTJM010000080.1:0-19966 GCA_964613865.1 uncultured Limnohabitans sp.
TTCCTGGTCGGGTTGGGTTCCATACTCACAGATTTCAAAAGCCTCCGCAAACCGTACCTCGGAGGCTTTTTTCTTGCCGTACCATTTTTCCAAGGCTTGCTTTACCGCTGGACTTGGAGCCGAAGTCCGCTTGGTTTTGAGCCAGGCTTTGCGCTCTTCCATTCCCTCCGGAATCACATCGGGGTCATTGGAGATCCATGGCAGCCATTCATAAAACTGCGAAACGTGTGCATCCAGCGCATCGATTTTCTTGTCGATCACGGACGTGATATCTACGGCGATGTCCGGTTCAAATGGATTTGGTTTTTGGAAATTGTCTTGATAGTAAAGGAAGACCGGATTCTTTCGTAAGGGTGGAGTGTCGGCAGCAATGTTTGGTACGCCAACCATGAAAGCAGCGTCCTGAACTAGAATCCCAGTATGGCGATGGTCGGGATGGTAGTCATTGCTGCGGTGGGAGATGACCACATCCGCATCCCACTCTCGGATTTTCCGAATCACATCCAGACGAATCTCCAAGGTAGGCAGCAGCTCCCCATCATGATTGTCCAGGACATCGTAACTGATGCGCAGTCTTTTGGCCACTTCTTGGGTTTCGTCATACCGGCGTTTTGCAAGCATCCCTCCGCCCATCTCCATATGACCCGCATCCCCATTGGTGACGGAGAGAAATTTGACCTGATGCCCCATCGCGACAAACAGTGCAGCTGTTCCACCCGCCTTGATATCACAGTCATCCGGATGCGCTCCGATCATCATGATTTTAAGCGGCTTGCTTTGGGCAAAAGCAACGAGTGTAGCTAGAAAAAGAAGTGTGCTGAGGGAAAGTGTTTTCATCGTCTTGAAAATTAAAGCCTAGAAATTAGGGACTTCATTTGGAAATATATGGGATTGCAGAATAAATGGGTTTAAAGGGATTGGCAATTGCTTGTTTATTTTGAGAATCGCCGGTATAGTTTTATTGTCTCATTTTGTTACATTGAAAAAATGATGCTGGTGAGCTGAGTAAAAACCTAAGGGACGATCCCATGAAATTCATAGCCTTTCTTCTGCTGTTATCCTTTTCGACGATCAGTTTGGCCCAAGAAGTCATCAAACTCTATCCAGGCAAAGCTCCGGGTTCTGAGTCTTGGGATTGGACTGAAAAGGTCACCAGCCCTTTTCCCAACGATAGAATCCTGTACAATGTATCTGAGCCTGTGTTGCTGTACTTCCCAGCTCCTGAGGACAAGGCAAATGGCACTTCCATCATTGTCGCGCCGGGCGGTGCCTTTCACATTCTGTCCATAGACAATGAGGGGATCCGGGTCGCGGAGTGGCTGAATTCCTTGGGAATATCGGCTTTTGTCCTGAAGTATAGGCTTGTGAAAATCGAAACCGACAATCCTTTTGAAGTGCTGATGCCGCTGATGAGCGATATGGACAAGTTGGACTCCATCAATGCCCCCGTGGTCGAGTTGGCAAAGAACGATGGGGTAGAAGCCATGAAATATGTGCGAACCAATGCGTCAAAACTGGGGCTTGACCCTACAAAGATTGGGTTTATGGGCTTCTCTGCAGGAGGCACAGTGACCATGTCAGTGATGCTCAGTGCAGAGGATCAATGGAAGCCGGATTTCATCGCGCCAATTTATCTCTACAAAAAAGCGGTTTTGGGAAAGGATATGCCCAAAAAGGAAACCCCGATTTTCATCGCCGTGGCAAGTGACGACGGTTTGGGCTTTGTGCCGCACAGCATAGAACTCTACCAAGAATGGCTTGCCGCAGGACAGCCAGCCGAACTTCACGCCTATGAAAAGGGGAATCATGGTTTTGGCTTTGCCCCAAGGGGGACCACTTCCGACATGTGGAAACAAAACTTCGAAAACTGGCTAGCCAAGCGAAAACTTATCCCCTAAACCTCCAACAGGGCAGGATAGACAAAAAAACAAAAGTGGCTAACTCCCAGTAAAATCTGATCTTATGAAAAAGTCAATCCTTCTGATTCTAGCGTTGCTGACTGCCTACTCAGCCCATTCGCAGCAAGATCCTCTTTTTACCAAATTCCAGACGCCTCCTAACGAAGCCAAACCACGCGTGTGGTGGCATTGGATGAATGGTAACATCACCCAACAGGGCATACGCAAGGATCTGGAATGGATGGAAAAGACCGGAATCGGAGGTTTCCAAAACTTTGACGCCAACCTGTTTACTCCAGTGGTCGTTCCGGAAAAGTTGGTCTTTATGACTCCAGCTTGGAAGGAAGCCTTCAAATTTGCCACCGATCTGGCCGGTCAAAAGGGGCTCGAAATGGCGATTGCGGGTTCGCCGGGATGGAGTGTGACTGGCGGCCCCTGGGTCAAGCCGGAGGATGCCATGAAGAAATATGTTTGGTCCGAAACGGAGATCGTAGGCGGAAAGACCTATCAGGGTAAACTGCCACAGCCCTCCGACCAGACCGGAAAATACCAGGATGCTCATTTGGAAGGCGGGGGAATCAGCGGGGGATTTATCGGTGAGGTGCCTAGCTTTTATCGCGACGCGCTAGTCGTTGCCTACAAGATCCCCGATTCGGAAATAGACCTCAAAACGCTGAACCCAATCGTCACCAAAAGTGGAGGGGAATTTGACCCCCAACTGCTTCTGGATGGCAGCATAGCGGCCGCGGGTTTTCTTCCTCCCATGGAGATAGGGGAGGATATGTGGATCCAGTATGCTTTTGAACAACCGCAGACTTTCAGGGCTTTCAGCATCTCGGGAGCGATGAATGGGCCTTTGGCAGAATTCAACGGAGGCCCCGAAAATCGCCGACTAAAAGTATCCGACGATGGGGTCAACTTCCGGACGATAGCCACGGTGTCGGGCAGCACGGTTCCTTTCAATACGGTAGCGATACCTGCCACAACCGCGAAGTACTGGAGAATCACCTATGAGACCCTGCCGCCCCAACCGAATATTTTTGCCGCCATGGCAGGGATGCCGACAGAAAGCAAACCAGATGGCGTAAACGTTTCCGAATTTCAACTCTATACCACTTCTCGAATAGATCAAGTGGAAGACAAGTCTGGTTTCTCGCCTTGGACTGAGGACGGTCGTCTAGCTACCGGTTTGGAGACAACCGGGATGGAAGGGGTCATTTCCTCGGAAGAGGTCGTAGACCTCACGTCAAAAATGCAGGCAGATGGAAGCCTCAACTGGAATGCGCCCGCCGGAAAATGGAATGTGATCCGTCTGGGCTATTCGCTTACCGGGAGGCAAAACCATCCCGCCTCACCGGAAGCCACAGGCCTAGAAGTCGACAAATTGGATGCGGAAGCCGTCAGAAGGTACATCAACCATTATTTGGATTTGTACCAAAATGCAACCGGAGGAAAGTTGGGCCCGGGAGGCTTGGAATATATGATTTTGGACAGCTACGAGGCTGGTCACATGAATTGGAGCGTGACTTTTCCGCAGGAGTTTCAAAAGCGAAGAGGCTATAGTCTGATTCCATTTTTGCCGGCGCTTACCGGCCACGTGGTTAATAGTTTGGAGGAAAGCGAGAAGTTTCTCTGGGATTTTCGCAAGACAATCGGTGAGCTTATCTCGGACAACCACTACGACGTGATTGGCGAAGAACTCCATAAGCGCGGCATGAAGCGCTACACCGAATCCCACGAAAACAAGCGGATTTACCTCGCCGACGGCATGGATGTGAAGCGGCATGCCGATATCCCCATGTCGGCCATGTGGACGCCGGGAAGTTTGGCGGGAGGAGCAGATGAGGAGGTACGCAGCGAGGCCGATATCAGGGAATCTGCCTCGGTTGCCAATATCTATGGGAAGCCCTTCGTGGCAGCTGAGTCCATGACCTCTGTTGGTCGGCCTTTTCAGGAATATCCCGAACGGCTCAAGCGCACCGCCGACCTGGAGCTGGCCTCCGGGCTCAACCGTTTTGTGATTCACACTTCGGTACATCAGCCTTTGGACGACAAGAAGCCCGGATTTTCACTGGGGCCATTTGGACAGTATTTCACCCGACAGGAGTCCTGGGCGGATATGGCCAAACCTTGGATGGACTATTTGGGCCGAAGCTCTTACCTGCTTCAGCAGGGTCGAAATGTCGCCGACATCTTGTATCTCTATGGAGAAAACACCAACATCACTTGGGTCGCCCGTGAGAAACTACCGGCAATCCCCAAAGGTTATGAGTTTGATTTTGTGAACGCGACTGCTTTGCGGGAAGCGATATCTGCTGTGGAAGGAAAGGTCAAAGCTAAAAGCGGCAATTCCTATGAGGTCTTGATGCTGGACGAAAGTACCAGTTTGATGACTTTGTCGCTCTTGAAAAAAATAAGGGACCTGGCTGACGCGGATGTGAAAATCATCGGTAAGCGCCCGGTAAAATCTCCGAGTTTGGGCGATTCCGACGCGGAGTTTCAACAGCTGGCGGATCAGATTTGGGCGAAAGATAATGTGGGAACCGATTTGAAAATACCAGTTCCAGAAGATGTCTTGATCACCGGAACGGCCCACAAGATACTCTTCCGACATCGCAAGACTTCAGACGGGGACATCTACTGGCTCAACAACAGGAATGTCGCTCCGACCTCGGTTTCGGTGAGTTTCCGCGTCACCGGCAAAAAGCCCATGCTCTGGAATCCGATCGATGGAAGCACGCGGGAGCTTTCTTACGAAATCAAGGATGGCCGAACTCATATTCCGGTCCTTTTTGAATCCTGGGATGCCTTCTTTATCCTTTTCAAAGAGCCCACGACCCAGGCTTCGCTCGCTCTTCCTGCGAAAAGGGAGACGGTAGTTTTGGCTATCCAAGGAGCTTGGAAAGTTGATTTTGCAGGAAAGCAAACAGATTTTGCTTCGCTCGCTTCCTGGTCAGAGCAGGCCGATCCTATGGTCAAGTATTTCTCCGGCACGGCCAGGTATTCCAAATCCTTTACGCTTCCAGCAAAAGACAATTCCGCCACTTATCTCTTGGATCTCGGAGAGGTTAAAAATCTGGCAGAGGTCATAGTCAATGGCCAAAGCCTGGGGATTGTCTGGAAAACCCCTTTCCGAATCAACATCAGCAACGCCCTCAAGTCTGGAGAAAACCAACTCGAAATCCGGGTGGCAAACACTTGGGTGAATAGACTGATAGGAGATGCGCAGCCCGATGCTGAAAAGACCACATTTACCACCATGCCATTTTATAGGGCCGATTCTCCTTTGGTTCCATCGGGTTTACTCGGTCCTGTAAAAGTGATCAAGCTGGAATGAGAAATACGGAACCGAATGAAGACAGGGAACTTGCTCTGACAAAAAGAGCAGGTTACTTTCTCTCCCCAAGCCAGTTTTTGGTCTCTGGGAATTCTCGGAAAAGGGTATGGCGAGTCGATCAAATCCATCAAAAACTGAAGAGAATTTTCCTGCGGGTTTTTCGCTAGCGAAAAGTTTTTTTTACAATTGCGATCCAATAAAGTGAATATTCTCGTGAGACATCCCTCGAAAATGGCGTTCTTGCGACTTGAAAATGCCCAAAGCGTTCTCCCTTGAAAAAACTCCTCATCCTGTTCAGCTTTTTGATGGCCCTGCATTTGGTGGCATGCACCTACTATGGCTGCATCCAACTGACTGCTGAGGACCTCGTCGAAAACAACCCCATCCAGGAGTTTTTGGAAAAAGAGGTGAAGATGCTTCATGACTACATGATTCCCTCATTCTCCTTGGAGCATCCTTTTCTGAAGGCCGACAGTACTTTTTATTTCGCGAAAAACTCAAACGGATTTTCCAGCTACGTGCAGGAAATCCATGTACCCCCTCCCAACTTTTTTTAGGTTATTTCCTGATTGCCAGCTCCAGAAGTCCATTCTGGAGTATTATTCTCATTTAATATTTAATGTATGACATCTATATTTAAGCATGTCGGCAAGGATTTGTCGGCAAGCATAGTTGTGTTTTTCGTCGCGCTTCCCCTTTGCTTGGGCATTGCCTTGGCTAGTGGCGCACCGCTGTTTTCAGGTCTGATTGCCGGAATCATCGGCGGGATAGTCGTGGGCAGTATCAGTGGCTCCGCGCTTGGGGTGAGTGGTCCTGCGGCAGGACTCGCCGTGATCGTCCTCACAGCCATAGCCACTTTGGGAAGTTTCGAAGATTTTCTCCTTGCCGTGATTCTTGCCGGAGTGCTGCAGTTGATCTTTGGAGTGCTGAAGGCTGGCGTGATTGGCTACTATTTTCCAAGTGCGGTGATCAAGGGTATGCTAGCTGCGATTGGGATTATCATCGTGCTGAAGCAGATTCCCCATGCATTTGGTCATGATGCCGACTTCGAGGGAGACGAAAACTTCGTGCAGGCGGACGGGGAGACGACGTTTTCCGCGCTTTCCGCGATGCTGGACTCACTGACTCCCGGGGCCATAGTGCTTTCCGTCATTTCCTTGCTGATCTTGATCCTTTGGGACAAAGTGCTGACCAAAAAGCACCAGATCTTCAAGCTAGTTCCCGGCCCCTTGGTGGCGGTGGTCGTTGGAATAATCTTCCAAAGCTTGGTGCCAGAGGGATCGTTTCTCTTCATCGGAGCGACTCACCTGGTCAATGTGCCAATTCCGGAAAACGTCGATATGTTTTTGGGACAGTTTACCCTGCCCAATTTCGGAGCGATCACCAAAGTGGAGGTTTGGACCGTGGCCTTGACGCTTGCCATCGTGGCCAGCTTGGAGACCTTGCTCTCCGTGGAGGCCGCCGACAAGATTGATCCGGAAAAGCGCATCACTCCGACCAACAGAGAGCTGCTTGCCCAGGGAACAGGAAACATCCTCTCCGGCCTGATCGGTGGACTTCCTCTGACGCAGGTGATCGTCCGCTCGTCTGCCAATGTGATGTCTGGAGGCAAAACCAAGCTCTCCACCATCTTTCACGGTCTATTTCTGCTGCTGGCTGTGATCCTCATCCCGCGATTGCTCAACAAGATTCCGCTCGCCGTGCTCGCGGCGGTATTGCTGATGGTAGGTTTTAAGCTGGCCAATCCTAGCTTATTCAAATCCATGTTCCGCTTGGGCAAATCCCAGTTTCTGCCCTTTATCGTGACCGTGCTTGGAGTGGTCTTTACGGATATTCTTGTGGGCATCTCCATGGGTATGGCCGTATCGGTGCTGATCATCCTGATCGAAAACTATAAGAATTCCCACTTTCTCAATATCGTGAAGGGGGGAGAAAACGAAAACCACATCCATATGACCTTGGCAGAGGAACTTTCTTTTCTCAACAAAGGGGCGATTTTGCGGGAACTGAGCAATTTGCCCGACGGAGCCCTGCTTGAGCTCGACGTAAGGAAGACGATTCACATGAACTACGATGTGGTCGAGATCCTGGAGGACTTTACCTCCAAAGCCAGGGAACGAAACATTCATATCAGACTAATCACCGCTAAGGGAGTCGTAGAAAACCCAGAAAGCTATATGGCAGTTTTTGGAACCGGTGCTCCCGTTTCATCACATTAAACTTCATTTACCATGGAAAACTCATTCTATAAAAGCCTACTTGACAACAACAAAAAATGGGTGGAATCCAAGCTTGCTTTGGATCCCGAATTCTTTCACAAACTTGCGAACGGTCAAAAACCGCCATTGCTCTGGATAGGCTGTGCGGACAGCCGCGTACCTGCCAACGAGATTATCGGTGCCCAGCCAGGCGAGGTGTTCGTTCACAGAAACATCGCCAATATGGTCATCCACTCCGACATGAACATGCTCAGTGTGCTGGACTATGCGGTCAATGTCCTTAAAGTGCAGCACATCATCGTCTGCGGGCACTACGGATGTGGAGGCGTAAAAGCCGCAATGGGCTCTGACGCCATCGGCTTGATCGACAACTGGATTAGGCATATCAAAGACGTGTACCGTTTTCACCACCAAGAGCTTGATACGATCGTTGATGAAGACGAGCGATTCAATCGCTTTGTGGAGCTTAACGTCATCGAGCAGGTGCATGACCTGGCCAAGACCTCCATCGTACAGGGGGCTTGGAGGAGCCAGCAAGAGCTGACTATCCACGGCTGGGTATATGGTGTGGGATCTGGGGTGGTGAAGGACCTCGGCGTGAACATAGAATCCAACGAAAGTCTGGATCAGGTGTACCAGTTGAATATCAAATAAACCTAGAAGTATCAAGCAGATAGTCTCGACATGGGCTGCTTCAGATAGGTATTGGTGACTCCGGAAATGCAAGTTTCCGGAGTTTTTTATGCATGGAATATTAGGGGAGAGGTAGTCCTTGGAGAATCCGAGCGACTACGCCGGGCGTTTTTTTTGTAGGCGCTAGGAGTCATGCCGGTGACGTTTTTGAAGTGTCTATAGAAATTGCTCGCATTTTGGAAACCGCATTCTGAAGAGATAATTTCGAGGGGAAGCCTATCCTCCAGGATACGCTTGCAGACATTCGAGATTCGGACTTCGATCAAAAAACCGAAGAAGGACTTGTTGGTCATCTTCTTGAAATACCTGCAAAAACTGGTGACGCTTAGATTGGAAAGGGAAGCCATTTCTTCTAGGCTGATGTTTTTTGGATAGTTCTCCATGACGTGGGAGTAGATCCTTTCCAAGCGCGCCATCTCGGAGACGTTGTGGAGGTGGCTAAAGGAATAGCCCGGTGAAATGGCTTCCACTTCCTTGCTTTCCGCCAAAATGTTGAGGATCTGGAGCAGAAGAATCAATCGGTCTAGTTGGGATGCTGCGAGCAGCGCATGCAGAAGTTGGGCGACCTGATCTTTGGTTTTTCCGCTTACTTTCAAGCCTTTTTTTGCCTTTTCAAACAATAGGGGGATAAGCTGGGCTTCTGGGAGTTCGAGGAAGTCTTTTCCCAAACAAGTGGGGGAAAAATGTAGAACAAGCGCCTCGGCCACAAGGCTTGGATCACCCCGGAAATATTCTTGGCTACAACGCCAGGAGTGGGGTAGATTTTCTCCCAGCAGAATTAAGTCCCCGTCGGAAAAGCTGCTGACGGTCTCGCCGATGTATTGAATGCCCTCGCCCTTGATGATGAAATGAAGCTCCAGCTCCGGATGGTAGTGCCAGAGCGTTCCAAAATTGGCCTTTCGATCATGCCGAATTCCAAATGACTGGGTCAATCCTATGGGAACTTTATGGTAGTGGGGCTTCATCGCGCTGACTAGTTTCGTGGAATACTGTCAGTTGTGACCTTTCGGACTACCTTAGGCGGGAATATTAGGATAAGATCCTACAGTATTTTGGCAAAAAGTGGGAGATCCCCGTTTCCGTTTTTCTTCATCTTTGACGGATTCAACCAGATATCCCAAATCGCTGTGGCATTGCATAAAAAAATTCAGTTGGTAGCTAGTGGGGACCTACGCCTCTCTGCCAATCGTGTAGGATGGAAATTTCAGTCCGAGATGGAGTCCAAACTTGAAGCCGTACTCAACGGCCTTGGTTTTGACGTCGTCAGAGGTCATGCCTACGATCCTGTGAAAAAACACGGCTTCATCGACTCTCAGAAGATGGGACTGGAGGTGTTTCGACAGCTGGATCCGGAGGCGCCGATCATCGTCGCGGAGAGCGTCTGGCAGTATTCCCACCATGTGTTGCCGGGCCTGACCACGCACCGCGGGCCTATTCTGACATTGGCCAATTTCGATGGAGCCTCGTCCGGTTTGGTTGGCTTGTTGAATCTCAACGGCTCCCTGACCAAGGCAGGAGTTGCGTATAGCACGCTTTGGAGTGTCAATTTTGACGATGGGTTTTTCTTGGGAAAGCTAAAGGAATGGTTGGAGACAGGCTGGGTGAAGCACGACGAATCCCATGTTTCGCCTTTGGAGCATATTTCCGTAGATGCTGAATTGCAGCAGGAAGCAAGGCTTTTTGCAAGAGAGTTTCAGCGAAGAAAAGCCATCATGGGAGTCTTTGATGAGGGCTGTATGGGGATGTTCAACGCCATCGTACCGGACAAACTGCTAAATGCCCTGGGTATTTTCAAAGAGCGCCTAAGCCAGTCAGCCCTCTATGCCGAGATGCTGAAGGTGAGCGAAACGGAGGCCGAGGAGGTACTTGACTGGCTGATTGAAAAGGGCATGAAATTTAACTGGGGGAGCGATTCCGCCCTGGAGCTAACTTGGAGCCAAAGCCTGGAGCAGTGCAAAATGTACATCGCAGCACTTCGCATGGCGGATGAATATGGCTGTGACACTATCGGAATTCAATATCAACAGGGACTGAAGGATCTGGTCGCGGCTAGCGATCTAGTCGAGGGTCTGCTGAACAACGTAAATCGTCCGCCCGCTTTTACTGCCGAGGGACGGGAGCTATTCCCCGGCAAATCAATGCCTCATTTCAATGAGGTGGACGAGTGCGCGGGTATCGATGCGCTGATCACCACACAACTTTGGGAGAAGCTCGGACTGGCGCCGGAGAACACACTCCACGACATCCGCTGGGGTGAATCCTATCATCTCGACGGCAAGGAGGAATTTGTTTGGGTCTTTTTGATTTCCGGTGCGGCACCGCCGGAGCATTTTATCGGAGGCTATGCCGGAGCCATAAGCGAACGCCAGCCGCCTATGTATTTCCAAAAGGGAGGAGGAAGCCTCAAGGGGGTCTCTAAGCCCGGACCTATAGTTTGGAGTCGGGTCTACATCGAAAACGACCAGCTCTGCTGTGACCTTGGGGTAGGAAAGGCCGTGTATCTGCCAGAGGAGGAAACCCAGCGAAGATGGGAAGCTACCACTCCGGCTTGGCCGATCATGCACGCGGTACTACCGGGCATCTCGCGAGACCAGATGATGGGGCGGCATAAAGCCAACCATATTCAAGTGGTCTATGCCAAGGACCAAGCCTCAGCCATTCATGCCGCCAAGCTGAAGGCAGAGGTTTTTGCCGCCTTGGGTATGCGCGTGAGTTGGTGCGGGGAGCGTGGATGAGGGCAAGGGTTGGGAGGGAAGATCCAGATCGAAGACGGAGAAGCGGAAAAAAACAGAGAATAGAGCTCGGGGAAACGCACCGTAATTCAAAAATCCTCTATCGCGAACTAGCCTTTTTTCTACCCCGAAACAGTTATCTGGCAAAGGACTGCTTGCCCGCTTCGAGCTATTCTTTATTTTGCCAGTAGGCAAAGGCCAAAAAACCTGTTCCGATGAAAAACCAAAAATCTCCCCGCATTTTACTGGGAATGCTTTTTTTGATCTTCCATCTAGGGATTGTAAATCTCTTTTCCCAGGAGATCGGGGAGTTAAAGATCGTCAAATACAACAATCCGGAGGCGACTTCCTTCGTGGGGGTAGGGCTTTGGGCTTGGCCACTGCCCATGGATTACGATGGGGACGGAGACATGGATTTGTTGGTGTCCTGCCCGGACAAGCCCTTTAATGGACTTTACTTTTTTGAAAATAAATCAGGAGAAAGCTTTCCCGAATTTGAACCGCCAGTCCGACTAGGACCGGCAATTTCGCAGATTCAGGTTTCACATACTTCGTCTGGCCCAAGGTTTTTGATTCCCGGATCGGAATTGAGAAATTTTACGACCAAGCTAGACCAGCAACCAGAGCCACTCTTTCCGAAGGAGCAAATCCTAAAAGACTTCCAGAAAAACCCCCGCTTCAACCAGTGGAAGATGGTCGACTACGATGGAGATGGGGACGAGGATATCATGGTGGGTATAGACGACTGGAGCGACTACGGCTGGGACAATGCCTTCAATTCCGAGGGGAAATGGACAAACGGCCCTCTTCACGGCTATGTGTATTTGCTGGAAAATGAGGGCGGGAGTTATGAAAGCCGCGGCCGAATCCAGGTGGATGGCCAGGATTTGGACGTGTATGGCGCCCCTTCACCCAATATGGCCGACTTCGATCGGGATGGTGATTTGGACTTGATCACCGGAGAGTTTTTGGACAAAATGACCTACTTCGAGAATATCGGCACGCGCACGAACCCCCAATTTTCCGCAGGCAAACTACTCCAAAACGACAGGGGCATCATCAAGATGGATTTGGAGATGATCATCCCGGTGGCGGTGGATTGGAATCAGGACGGATGGGTCGATCTGGTGGTAGGTGACGAAGATGGGCGGGTGGCCTTGGTCAAAAATACCGGCAAAACTAAGGCGGGAATGCCTCTTTTTGAGTCTCCTCGATATTTTCGCCAAAGGGCGGACAACCTGAAATTTGGTGCCTTGGTGACTCCAGTCTCCTATGACTGGGACAGTGACGGCGACTTGGATATCGTTGCGGGGAACTCCGCGGGCCATCTTTGTTGGATAGAAAACCTCGAGGACGGTGTCGCACCGAAATGGGCCGAGCCCGTACTTCTGACCGTGCAGGGCACTCCTTTTCGGGTGCAGGCGGGAGACAAGGGCTCCATCCAAGGGCCAGCCGAGGCTAAGTGGGGGTATACCACTCTTTCGGTAGCGGACTGGGATGGAGACGGCGTTGGCGACCTGATCATCAATTCGATCTGGGGAAAAGTACAGTGGCTGAAAAACGTCGGGAAAGGAGACTTACTCCCACCCCAAGCGTTGGAGGTGGCATGGGGAAACGTGCCCGTGCCCGCTCCGGCTTGGAATTGGTGGAAGCCCGCTCCCACGGAGCTGGCGACGCAGTGGAGGACCACACCCGTGGCGGTGGATTGGAATCGCGACGGCTTGATGGATCTCGTGATGCTAGACCATGAGGGCTACTTGGCCTTTTTCGAGCGAAAAATGATAGCTGGGAAACTCATGCTGACACCTGGACAGCGAATCTTTTATGGCGAAAATGCCTCTGTCTTCGGCAACAAGAATGAAGTAGTGGATCCAACACCGGGGCTCTTGAGGCTGAACAACCGGGAGGCTGGGGGGAGCGGCAGGCGAAAGCTGAGTTTCTTCGACTGGGATCAGGATGGAGACTTGGACCTTTTGGTCAACAGCATCAACGTCTCGCTTTTTGAACAGCTGAAAACCGAGGACGGCAAGGTGTATTTTCACTCCCACGGACAGCTAGCCCCAACAGTCCTGGCTGGTCATACCACCAGTCCGACCTTTGTCGACTGGAACAAAAACGGTATTTGGGATATCCTCGTCGGTGCCGAGGATGGACACTTTTATCATCTGTCGCGTTGATCCGTATGGAGAGAAACATTTTGAAAATTTCCCTTTCTATGAATCCCCCAGCCCGCTTTGGAAAAGGGGGAGTTCGCCGCCCGGACATCCAGTGGAAATCTCCGCTCAAAAAACATAAGGCTTTCCGATTGCCAATCTTAGCGAGCATGCAGCTCGTACTTACCTTTTTTGTTCTTATTCTAAATTCCTGTTCCCAACCTTCAAACCAAACCGCCGTGACTTTGACTCCCAATCCAAACGCAGAAGAAAGACAAGTGACCCAAGGTCTTCAGGGACACTTCCTCAACCATCGCCAGGCCTTTTCCCCGGACGACCAATGGGTGGCTTTTGACGGTAGGGGCGAGGATCCCAAGATGGGTGAAAACGACCTGATCGGCATGGTGAATCTCCAAACCGGAGAGATTAGGGAATTGTATCGGGTGCCGGGCCAGCAGTCCTATGGTCCGGGATCGGGTGCCGTGAGCTTCAATCCCCACGGCGGGGAGGTGGCTTTTATCCGAGGCCTGCTTTCCGCAGACGAAAACCATCCCTACGACCTGAGCCGGAGATCTTGTATAGGCATGGATCTTACAAGCTTGGATGATATCCAAGTGAAGAACCTGGATGCGCGGGATATCACTCCGCCCTACACGCCGGGTGCCTTGCGGGGAGGGAGCCACGCCTACCTCTACTCCGCGGACGGGCAGTGGATCAGTTTCACCTACAACGATGCCGTGCTGGCAAAAACCGCCCAGACCGACACTAGCGTAAAAGATATCCGCACAGTGGCTTTTTTGGTGAAAGGAAAGAATGTGGAGGTCGAGACTGAGCTGCCGGGACAGGAATTTTCTGGGACTGGATTTACGGTGATTGCTGCCGAGGTGGTGCCGTTTCCAAAGCCGGGGACGGACGAAATTCAAAAAGCCTGTGAGGAAACCTGGGTGGGAACAGCGGGCTTTACCCGGTCCAATGGCGAAAAAGTTCATCGGGCCTTGGCCTACCTCGGAGACCTTGTGACGGTAGAGGGTAACGTGGTGACGGAGGTATTTGTGACCGAAATCCCGGAAGATTGGGAGCAAAGCTTGGCGGAGACTGACCTGGCGGGATCGGAGACCCGGATGCCCGAGATGCCGAAAGCCTTCCGACAAAGAAGGCTGACCTTTACCGCTGACAGAAAGTTTCCGGGTGTGGAGGGGCCGAGGCATTGGCTCCGGACCACCAAAAGCGGGGACAGGATTTTCTTCTATGCCAAGTCGGATGACGGAGTGGTGCAGCTATTTTCCGTGTCACCTGAGGGAGGCGAACCAGCACAGATCACACACAACGACTTTTCTCCTGACACCGGCTTCAGCCTCAGTCCGGATGAACGCTGGATTGTATTTGGCCATCAAAACCGAATTTTTCTCACGGATTTGCACTCTGGCGAAACCGTGCGCGTTGGGCCGGAGCCAAAGCCCAATGAAAGCCAAATGTGGAACTTCAACTGGTCTTATTCTGGACAGACACTGGTCTACAACAAGCGGGTAGAGGAAGAAGGTGGCTCCTTTTTCCAGATTTTTACCCTGAATCCTTTCCAATAAAAACAGCCAGTCAATCGCAAAGCAAAAAGTATGGATAGTAACTATGTGGTCGGAGTGGACTTTGGGTCAGATTCCGTCAGGTCGATTTTGGTAGACACGCAAGACGGTAGGGTTTTGGCTACCTCGGTTTTTTCCTATCCCCGCTGGAAAAAGGGGGATTTTTGTGATCCCTCGAGAAGCCGCTATCGGCAGCATCCCTCAGATCATCTGGAGGGACTGCAAAAGACCATCTCCTCGGTCCTTCAGCAGTCCGGTGTAGATCCTCAAAAGGTCAAGGGCATCGGTGTGGACGCAACCGGCTCTTCTCCTTTGCCGGTCGATGAAGTGGGCGTTCCTTTGGCTTTTTCGGAAGAGTTTGCCGAAGATCCTGACGCGATGATGATTCTATGGAAGGACCACTCCGCAATAGCCGAAGCGGAGGAAATCACCAGCCTTGCCAAAAGCTGGGGAGGTGTCGACTACACCCGATATTCGGGCGGGGTCTACAGCTCGGAGTGGTTTTGGGCCAAAATCCTCTGTGTGTACAAAAACAATCCGGCATTGCTGGCAGCGCAACCCAACTGGCTGGAGCATTGCGACTACCTAGTCGGGGAATTGACCGGAAAACTGAAGCCTGAGCAAGTTCTGCGGAGCCGCTGTGCCGCTGGGCATAAGGCGATGTGGCATGCGTCATGGGGAGGTTTTCCATCCCAAGAGTTTTTGGGGAGGCTGCATCCCGAGCTAGCCCTTCTTTCCCAGAAAATGAAAAGTCAAACGCTGACTTCGGATGAGTCGGCTGGATATCTTTCGCAGAAATGGGCTGAAAAACTTGGCCTATCTACACATACACTTGTCGCGGTGGGGACTATCGACGCCCATGCAGGGGCCGTGGGTGCGGGAGTGAAGCCGGGGACGCTTGTGAAGGTGATGGGTACGTCCACCTGCGACATGCTCGTGGCAAACTATAAGGGAGTCGCTTCCGAACCCCTGCAAGGTATAAGCGGTCAAGTGGACGGTTCCATCCTTTCCGGCTTGGTTGGTTTCGAAGCTGGACAGGCTGGATTTGGGGATTTTCTGGCGTGGTATAAGCGCTTAGTTACCGAGCCAGCCATGGAGCTGATCCGAAGCAGCGATTTGCTGGATCCCCAGTTGAAAGAAAAGATGGCCTCAGAACTTTCGGACAAAATGATGGGCTATCTCAATGAGCAGGCTGCCAAGGAGCCTTTGGAGTCAGCGACGCTTGCAGTGGATTGGATCAACGGGAGAAGGTCGCCGGGGCTGAACGAATCCCTCAAGAGTGCGCTGCTAGGCCTCGATATGGGTACTGGAGGCGGAACTGTTTTTAAAGCTCTTGTCGAGGCCCTGTGTTTTGGTTCCAAGCGGATCATCGAATGGTTTCGGCAAAATGGAATTCAGATAGATCAGGTGATGGGCATAGGAGGAATCACGTTGAAATCCCCTTTTTTGGTACAAACAATGGCTGATGTGCTGAATATGCCGATTGTAGTCGCAGCATCGGAGCAGGCACCGGCATTGGGTGCAGCCATCTACGCTGCGGTGGCTTCGGGGATATACCCAACTCTCGAAGCGGCGGCAAAAGCGATTGCCAGTCCCATTGCAAAGGAATACTATCCGATTCCAGCGAATGCGGCCTATTACCAGCAGAAATATCAGCAATACCTAGGCTTGGGTGAGTTTGTGGAATTTGGCAGGATTGGCAAAGTCTAATGTTTATTTTCCCGAGTATTTGAAAAGCACTAGAAAAGCAAAAGCCTGCCAAGAACTTGTTCCGGCAGGCTGCCCGGAGTAGCTTTAGCTCCGGTGTCACCCCAAAAAATTTCTTTGAGAAAGTTAGGTTCCTTGTTATTGACCTACGCTTCTCTTTTTCTTTTGATTCTTTTCGTGGATTTCATCAAAGTCCTCCTCTCTCGGCGGCCTGGATCCTTCTGGTTTCCAGGGACTTTTGCGGTTCGTTCCCTTATCTACGTCCTCTCGTTTTTTGGTCATATCCAGTCGCGGAATGATGTATTGAACTAGGGTCGTTTGTATGTTGGTTTTTGGTTGGTGGTTGGCTGTGATCATGATCTTGGTGGTTTTTTGGTTGTTCTTAAGTCGGTCTATTCTAGCGTTGCCATTCATCCAACTCTTTCATTTCATCCACAGGCACACGCTTGATGAACTCATTGTAGAATTGGTTGTCTTCGTCCGAGTAGGTTCCGTAAGCATTCAAGATAAATCCCTTTTCACCTGATTCACTGTGCAGTAAGTAGATCACCGCCATATCGGAAGGGTCTGATTCTCCCTCAAATCGGTAGGTTTTGACAATCTTGAGTTGCTCCGGCTGTAGCAGCTCTGATCCTTCGTCAAACTTTGCCCCTGCTCTGGTGATATTCAACTCTTTGCCGTAGCCTTTTTCAGGAAGCTTGTTCAGAACCTGAGAGTAGGTAGTCATTTCTTTGGATGTGCTCATGATTTCCGGGGTTTAAAATTCATAAAACCTGAATTCGTACTCACTTAGTGCAAGACTGGTTCCAAGCTCTATCTAATCGGTGGGAGATCTAGCTTAACATCGTGAAAATGGCCAATGGGAATCCTGGGAGCACTTTTAATAATTGCGCCTTTTTCAAGAAGTCGTTTTGCGTCCAATGGATCAAGGGGAATAAATACCCCGAATTGGGGCATGGGGATGTGGTTCACACCTTCCGACCCAAGATTCTCGCCAGTAGCTCCATCCCAGGGATTTCTTGGGTGATTTTGGGGGAGCTGGACTTTGGATTTTTTTGAAAATATTACCCAGGATTTTGGGTCCCCTTAGAAAGCATCGAAAAACAGAAACCCGACAGGATTGCTCCCGCCGGGTTTCTTTTCAAAATCAACTATGTCTTAGCCTTAGACGATGTCCGGCACCTCAAAGCCTTTTCTGTAGTTGCGGGTAAGCATCGCGTCTGCTTCGGGATCGTTGACGAACTTCTCGGACTTGGGGTCAAAGTTCAGCACGCGGTCGAGACGGTAGGCGATGTTGCCGAGGTGAGCCAAGGCAGAGGAAAGGTGGGCAGACTCCACAGGGCCGTTTAGAATGGAGCTGTCACGGGAACGAACTGCCTTGATGAAGTTTTCAAAATGCGCATCTGTCCCACCCAGTCCTCGGTCTACGCCGCTGGCAGCCTGGCCTCCGTCTGAATTGGACTTGCCGGGCGTGTTGTCCTTGCCGAGGAAGGAGGTATACTTGTCATAGCCGTCGATCACGATGTAACCTTTGTCTCCGTAGAAGATGTTGCCCACGGTAGCACCTCCTTCATTATTGGTAAGCCAAGGACGAACCTCAAATTGGATGATCTTGTCTTCCTCCGGATAATGGTAGATGGAGGTCAACAGCTCAGGGGTTTCCTTGCAGTCCTTCCAGAGAAATTTCCCGCCCATGGAGGTAATCTTGGTAGGCAAGCCTACATCCAGACCCCATTGGCAAAGGTCAGTCTCATGGATGCCTTGGTTTCCCACGTCGCCGTTTCCATAGTCCCAATGCCAGTGCCAGTTGTAGTGCACCAGGTTTTCCGTGAAGGGACGCTTCGGCGCCGGTCCAGTCCAAAGATCGTAGTCTACACCCTCCGGAATTGGCGAGAAACCTTTGTCTCCGATATCGCCTCGCATACGGAACACCAAACCACGGGCCATGTAGACCTTGCCGATATAGCCGTCACGCATGAGTTGGATGGCTTCCTGTACTGCCGGGGAGCTACGGAGTTGTACGCCATGCTGTACGATGCGGTCATATTTGTAGGCAGCTTCCACCATCTTACGGCCTTCGGCGATATTGTGCGAACCTGGTTTTTCGACATAAACATCTTTTCCGGCTTGGCAAGCCCAGATGGTCGCCAAGGAATGCCAGTGGTTGGGCATGGCGATACTTACAACGTCGATATCGGGATTGTCATACACTTTGCGGAGATCCTGCTCCAAGGCTACATCGGCCTTGTATTTTTCCTTAAAGCTTTTCTGTCTTTCCTTAAGCAGTCTCATGTCCGGATCGCAAAGGGTAGTCACCTGCACATTATCCTGCACCATGAGGCTGGAAATGTGGGTTTGGCCCCGGCCGTTTACTCCGAGCACTGCCGCGTTGATACGGTCATTGGCACCAAAGGCCTTGGCGGGTATAATGGTCGGAGCAAAGACCGCCGCCGCGCCGGCGACGGCAGTCTTTTTCATGAATGATCTTCGGGATGGGTTTTTTGCCATTTCTATAGATTAGTTATTAGGTTATTGATTTATATTAATTGAAAGTCCCTCGCTTTGCCACAAGGGAAAGCCTCACAGAGGGAAGTTAAATTTTAATTTTCTAAACATCCCCAATAAAGTGCTCAGTGGCAGAAGTATTCACTCAATCGATTTCGGAACAATTTTTCCCCGAAACAGAAGCAATTGGCACAAATCCGCCTTGTGTCTATTGGCTGAAGAAGCCTTTTTTGACTAGAAGATTAGACCTTTCGAGCGGGATTCTTCCTTCTCTAAAACTTGCCTTTTTGCCAAAAAGACTAGTCCAACTCCCACTTTTTGGCGTACGCAGAAGAAGTTTGGAATTCCAAACCTATGTATTCACGGATTAGTATTAAAAGTCCAGGGGAGTGCGGATTTCTTCATTTATCCATGTAGTGACGACTCCATGCGGAATCGGCGGATTGCATAAATTCGTGCCAAGCCGTATGGCGTCAAGGAAAAAGAAACTACATGAAAAACGCTGAGCATAGGTTTGGGGAATTTTTGATCAGTACGGACCGGAATAAATTGGATCTGGTGGCCATTCACGATTTTCTTTCCAAGTACTCCGGCTGGAGTGATGGCATTCCTTTCGAAAAGGTGAAGGCATCTGTCGATAACTCTCTTAATTTTGGGCTTTTTCACGGCGGAAAGCAGATCGGATTTGCCCGGGTGATTTCCGACTTTTCGACCATAGCTTACCTCGGTGATATATATGTGCTCGAACAATATCGTGGGCAGGGGCTTTCCAAAAAATTGATGGATGCGGTAATCAGCCACCCCGGATTAAAGGGGCTGAGGCGTTGGATATTGCTGACTTCCACGGCGGATTGGCTGTATGAAAAATACGGGTTCAAGAAACTGCCCAACCCAAAGATCTACATGGAGCGCTACGATCCCGATGTGTACAAGCAAATTACTCCAGAAAATAAGTAAAGAAATCCAGTTCCTCTGGGTAGAAGGAGGAAAGGGAAAGAAGGTTTATCAAGACCCGTTTCTTTTTCGACCGGACGGTGACCTTGGGGTTTTGAGTTTTCAAAAAACCAGGACTGCAACTCGGTGGAATAGAGGCTGTCTCAAAAGGCCTGATTGTGTCAGCCTGAGCACTGGAGCTACGGGAG
>CAZTJM010000081.1:0-19794 GCA_964613865.1 uncultured Limnohabitans sp.
AATAAGGCAAAAAATTAATTCCACCAATACTGGAAACTTTAATTTTTTTTCCTCGATAAATCGATTTTTTTTCTCCCGTTATTTATTCCAATTGTTTCTGGGATTTTTTCCAATCGACCTTCAGCACTAGCTTAAGATAGTCAATTTTGGTTTTTTTTTTTTAACAAAAACTTAAGTTTGGCGTTGTAGAGACCACCAGCTTGAAGCTAGCCGGCTGAAGATTTTTAGAAAGCCTCTTATTTTCATTTCAAAAACTACGGACTGGACTTGTTGATATTGTGGAAATGTGGGGGATATCTCATCAAAAATAACCAACCATACCCATGCCAATAAAGTTGGTATTGGTTTAAAAAAAGTTGGATTCAGTAATCCTGTCAGACTTTTTTTTACGTCAGACATCCGGGCAGCTATGCGACTGAAAAGATTTTTTTACTTTGAATTTCTAATTAGGCAAAAAAACTGGCCGTCGTTGGCTCAGCTGAAGATGGTTTTGATATACTTCTTAATTAGAGGTTTCGAAAGATACTCCTTGACAACCTGGTACTGGCTGGCTTTGGAAATATCTCTTTCATCTACTGAACTGCTCAAAATGTAAATCTGGGGATCTTCGTATTCGGGCTTAAAGAGATCCAAAAAATCCCAGCCATTCATTTCAGGCATATTCAAGTCCAGAAAAAGGTATTGAGGCTGTATGCCGTTGATTTCTTGGAGAGCTAATTTTGCACTTTGATACTTGTAAAACTGACATGGCTCTTTCACATTCTTGGAAATGAGTTTTTCAGTCACAAATGTACTGATAGGGTCATCGTCTATTAAAACAATCGTCAACATTAAAGTGCAAAATCCATGTTTTGAAATACATTAATAACTACACAAAAGTATAGCATATTTTAAGCTTTGCAAATTCTTTGCCATAAATCTGCCCGATAATGAAATAAAAATTCGGTCAGCGGTAAATTTCTTTTCCAGCTAGCCTATTAAAATAGAGAATTTAGTCTGTCGACAGACTAAACAAAGGATATCAATGAATCCCGGAATCAGTTTTTTCATAAAAATAACTCGATTAGGAAAATACTAAATTTACAGTTTGTCCAGAGGTCATCCGATCTTTGATTCCGATAATACCTCAATACTCCTAAGATCAAGGAAGTCAGCCAAATTTTCTGAAATATGCTTTTTGACAGGAAAGCAACCTTTTAGCGGTGCTAGTAACTTAAAGGCTCTTCGAACGTTTGATTTCACATTTACATCTACTTTTGAGTTTGGGTGCTTTGACTCAAAAATGTACTGAGGACCGTATCTAGTGTTTTTCTGACCTTTTTTTCCTTGTACTTTGGACTGCTGACCTCGGTCACGCCTGTGAGCGTCATCAGGAATTTATCCTGTACTGGATCTATAAAATCTACAATCACCTGCAATAGCTCATAATTGCTGGTGGTGACCCGAGGTGTATTATAGGGATTATACATCCATGGGTCATAGATTCGGTAGCCCCAAAAGGGATATGGGTTTGGATTGTTGACGGTCTCCCGCTGGCGAGGATCTTCATTGGAGTTGTACCGTATCACGAGATCAGGCTGCTTGGCATCGTATACTAGACCTGCCTCCTCCAAGGATTCTTGGATCTGGATCTGAACCAACTCATCCAAAAACTGGGAGGAAAAACCCCTCATCCCTACCTCCTTGTTGATGATGACAAAGGTCTGATAAGGCTTAGCAATCGGCAGTTCGGTGTTCTCTTTGAATACTTCAATCGAGCTGCAAGAAGTTAGGACCAAGGCTCCTACGAAGAAAGCAAAACGTTGGGTTTTCCGCTTCAATTCCGAGTAATTTGGGATCTGAAAACTCATAGCTTGTTGAATATAGTTTTTCTTACTTAACGGGGAAACAAATCCCTTTATTCGCAAATCTTTCAAGACAACGAACAGGATTGTTATTTTTGACAAATTTATTTTCATGAATAGACCTGATTTTGATGATATTTTCATGGAGTTGGCCGTGAATCTTGCCAAGCGTTCCCATTGTATCAAAAAGCACGTGGGGGCGGTGCTGTCCAAGGATACTCGGATTATTTCCATAGGCTACAACGGCCCACCTGCGGGTACGCATAATTGCGACGTTGAGTTTCCGGAATCTGGCTGCGCCCGAGACAGCAAGGGTAGTTGCTCGCTTGCACTTCATGCGGAACAAAACGCGATACTCTATGCGGTAAAGAACAATACATCGGTGGATGGCTCCACCCTCTATGTGACCTTGGCGCCGTGCCTTGCCTGCGCGAGAATCATCTTTTCGATGGGGATTTCCAAGGTGGTCTATCTTTTCTCCTACGCAGAGTACAAGGGGATCGGAAGGGATGAAGGGGTGGATTTCTTGAGGAAGTTTGGAGTGGAAGTCGAGAAATATTCCAAAGAACTCGAGATCCTCGACCAATTGATCTAGATGAAATTCACTTCGGGATGGAGTTCTATCCCGAATTTTTCTTTTACCGACAATCTGATTTTTTCGGAAAGCAGCTGGATTTCTCTTCCGCTTCCTTTTCCGAAATTGACCAAAACCAAGGCTTGCTTGGAGTGGACTCCCACCTCGCCTTGACGATGTCCTTTCCATCCTGCTTGTTCGATGAGCCAGCCTGCGGGCACTTTCACACCCTCTTCATTGGGATATCCTGGAATCTGCGGAAATGCTGATCTCAATGAGTCGAATTTTTCTCCGCTTATCGTCGGATTTTTAAAAAACGACCCGGAATTACCGATTTCCTTCGGGTCGGGGAGCTTTGATTTTCTTATCTCTATCACGGCCTCGCTCACAGCCCGCAGCGATAGGTCGACTATTCCTTTTTGATTTAATACTTCCTGGATCGCTCCATATTCAAGTCGGAAATTCGGTTTTTTTTCCAATCGAAAAGTAACCGAACAGATGACGTATTGGTCTTTCAGCTTATTCTTAAAAACACTTTCTCTATATCCAAACTCACAGGCTTTGGCCGTGAATGTTTCAATTTCCAAAGTGGATCTGTTCAGCGCCTCCAAGCTGTCGAAGACTTCTTTGATTTCCACTCCATAGGCGCCTATATTCTGCATGGGAGAGGCACCAACGGTACCAGGGATCAACGAAAGATTCTCGATTCCAGCCCAGTTATTGTCAATGGCAAAAGAGACCCAGTCCTGCCAGACCTCGCCAGCTCCGACTTTGACCCAAACCTGGTCTTCATCTTCACGAAGGGTTTGAATGCCTTTTATATCCACCTTGATCACCAACCCGCCAAAATCCCGGGTCAGGAGAATATTGCTGCCACCCCCCAAAATCAACACTTCCAGCATGTTTTCCTTTGCCCACGATAGGGCGTCTATCAGCTCTTGTGCGGAGCTGGCTTTTAAGAAAAAACGTGCCTTTTGATCAAATCCGAACGTGTTGAGGGATTTTAGGGAAATGTTTTCTTGTATATTCATGTGCCTTGGACTGTCCTGCGAAATAAGCAAGATTTTGAGCCAATGCGAAATGAAACCCCAATCTGCCATCCCCATCAATGAAAGAAGTTCAGATCAACGGAGTCCGGGTACGTCCGGGCCAGTCTGTCAACATCGAATTGCCAATAGCGAAACTCCCCACCCATACCTTAATCGATTTGCCGATTTTTATCCGCTCTTCAAAAAATGAAGGCCCGGTGGCGCTCATCTCCGGCGGAGTGCACGGAGACGAAATCAACGGGGTGGTGACCGCCAAGAAACTTCTCGAGGAATTTGACCAAGGCTTGGAGCTACTAAAGGGGACGCTGATCATTATCCCACTCGTAAACATCTATGGCTTCCTGTCCAACAGTAGGACATTTCCTGATGGGCGAGACCTGAACCGTAGCTTTCCAGGAAGCAAAAAGGGCTCTCTTGCCTCCAGGATAGCCTATATTTTAAACGAGGAGGTAATTCCCCAAATCGACTTTGGGATAGATTTTCACACGGGTGGGCGTATGCTGTCAAACCATCCACAAATCCGGGTAGACTTCAAGGATAAAGTCGGCTTGGAGTTGGCCAAAGCCTTTGGAACGCACTTTATCGTCAATTCCAAACACATCGAGAAGTCTTTTAGAAAAACCGCGTATAAGGCTAGAAAGCACTTGCTGGTGTTTGAAGGAGGGGAATCGATGCGGCTGGACAACTACGCTATCGAAGAGGGAATCGTCGGTACTAAGCGCTTGCTCCATCATTTGGACATGATTGACGCGCCCCAGTTGCCACAAGAAACCCTGGTCCTCAAAGAAAGCCAATGGACCAGGGCAAAGGCTTCGGGGATTTTCTACTCCTCGGTCAAACTTGGGGATTCCGTAAAAAAGGGCCAGATCATCGCGAGGATTTCCGATCCCTACGGTCAGGTAATCGTGCCGGTAAAAGCGGCGACCAATGGCCACGTGATCGGCCTGAACAATAACCCCGTGGTAAATGTGGGGGATGCGATCCTTCACATTGGAAAGGAATAACAAATCCATTAAGCTGGAAAAAAGAAAGCACCGACGAGTCGATGCTTTCTTTTTTCGGAATTGGATTCAGCTTAGCTGAAGTAATTTTTTAAACCTTCAAGTCTTTCCGCGAGTAAGGCTTCGACATTCCGGTACTCAGAAGGCGAGGAGAGGGGAGCATTGACCGAGAAATAGTACTTGATCTTTGGCTCTGTGCCGGAAGGGCGGGCTGAAATTTTGCTTCCATCAGCGAGATAGAACTGCATCACGTTGGACTTGTCCATATCGAGCTTTTCCACTTTGCCAGACTTCACATGAGTCACGGTAGAGTTTTTTACGTCTACGACGCGCTCGACATCCACTCCGTTCATCTGGGAAGGAGGATTGGTACGGAATCCATTCATCAGCGCTTGGATTTGTTCCGCACCGTCTTTTCCTTTTTTAGTGACCGAAATCAAGGACTCCTTATAGAAGCCGAATTTGGAATAGATCTCGGCCATAAGATCAATCACACTCATGCCTTTGGTTTTATAATAAGCAACCAGCTCCGCGAAAATGGCTGCTGCACTCACGGCGTCCTTGTCGCGCACAAAGTCTCCGACCAGATACCCATAGGATTCCTCGCCACCACCTACGAAGGTCGCCTTACCTTCCAAGTCACGGATGATGGCCGCGATGTTCTTGAATCCGGTGAGCACATTGTAGCAAGTGACCCCGAACCCAGCCGCAATGGCGTTGATGAGCTCTGTAGTTCCCATCGTGCTGACCAGAACTTGGTTGCCGTCAAGCTTTCCTGCTTCCTTCCATGTGGAAAGCAGATAGTAGCTGATCATCGCCCCGGTTTGGTTGCCATTCAGCAGTTCATATTCTCCAGCCTCGTTGGGGACGACCGCCGCGTAGCGGTCTCCGTCGGGATCGCAGGCGAGTACAAGCTCCGCGTTTACCTTTTTGCCAAGTTCCACCGCGAGAGTCAAAGCTTCCGCTTCCTCAGGATTGGGGTAAATCACGGTCGGGAAATTGCCATCTGGCTCAGCCTGTTCCTTTACAATATGGACGTTTTCAAAGCCAAAGACTTTCAGCGCCGCCGGTACCATTTTGCCAGAAGCTCCATGGATTGGAGAGAAAACGATGGGCATAGACTTTTGAGCCTGGATGGCGTCAGGGGAAAGACTAAGTCCCTTGACGAGATCCAGGTAGATTTTGTCAAAATCGGCTTCGATGTATTCGAGCAGACTGTCATTTTTGTTCCAGTTGACTTGGTCAAAGGAAGTAATCTTCTGCACCTCCTTGATGATGTTGGTGTCGTGGGGAGCGACTACCTGTGCCCCGTCTTCCCAGTACGCTTTGTATCCATTGTATTCCTTGGGATTGTGGGAGGCAGTGATCATGACGCCGCTTTTGCATCCATAGTGTCGCACAGCAAAGGACAGCATAGGGGTAGGTCTCATTTCCCTGAAGTAAAGTACCTTGATTCCGTTGGCGGTGAAGACATCTGCGGTCGTTTTCGCAAACACTGTGTTGTTGATCCTACAGTCGTGGGTAATCGCAACTTTAATTTCCTGTCCCGGAAAGGACTGAAGCAGGTAGTTTGCCAATCCCTGTGTGGCCATGCCCACGGTGTAGACATTCATGCGGTTGGTGCCGACTCCCATCAGCCCCCTCAGCCCTCCTGTACCAAACTCCAGATCCTGGTAGAAGGAATCTACCAACTCGGTGGGGTTGTCGCTTATTAGTTTTTTGATGGACGCCTTGGTGTCAGCATCTACATTTCCATCCAGCCAGCTTTGAGCCTTGCCTAGGATAGCAGGGTCGATTGAACTCATCTCGTTTAAAAATTTCAGTGTGGTTCTAAGATATAGAAAATGTCAAAAAATGCCATCTTGACCAATAAATGATCACAAAGTATTTCAGGGGATGTGTGTCGTCTGCTGTTATTTAGCGTTGCATTTGGTCCGTCAAAGATTCAATTCACCCTAGCCAATCGACGCTTCGTTTTCGGAAAGGTATGTGGCGCATTGGAGAAGACCAAGGTGGGAAGCCTTGAAAATCAGGATTCAGAGTTTCTATGTATCGGCTGTTGTTAGGATTTTTTTTCAATCCGATAGGGCCATCGTTCAGAGAACTGCCGTCCAGACAAGAGGAAAATAAGCGGCTCCATCAATCCGATTCTTTAAATCCGCTTGTTCTTTGGTTTCAATTTCAATAAGTTCAGCCATCACAATTCAGATTTTATTTATGAGAAAGATTTTCTTTTTTGCGCTGATCGCTCTGAGCTACAGCGGCTTTTCCCAAACAATCCTCAAAACACCCTGGGCCGATGAACTCAATCCGGAGAATCCACTCCCAGAATATCCCCGTCCCCAACTGGTGAGGGATTCCTGGCAAAATCTCAATGGTCAATGGGATTTCGCCATTTTGCCCAAAGGCAGCAGCCCGGAAACGGGGTTTGCGGGGAAAATCACCGTGCCCTTTGCCGTCGAGTCTTTTTTGTCAGGTGTCCAGAAGCCAGTGGGCCCAGATAATGAGCTTTGGTACGAGCGTACCCTTGACCTGGGGCTGGACCGAAAGGGCAAGAGAGTCTTGCTGCATTTTGGTGCGGTGGATTGGGAAGCCGAAGTTTGGGTAAACGGCCAGCAGGCCGGGAAGCATCAGGGAGGTTTTGATAGCTTCAGCTTTGACATTACCGACCATCTCGTAAAGGGAAAATCGCAGAAGATTCGCGTGAGAGTATGGGATCCGAGTGATTCTGGACCACAGCCCCGAGGCAAGCAGGTCAAGGAACCCAAAAGCATCTGGTATACTCCAGTCACCGGAATCTGGCAGACGGTTTGGCTAGAAACCGTGCCCGAGTCCTTCATAGCATCCAGCTATTCCCAGACGGATTGGGAGAATTCCGTACAGGTTTTCTACCCTGAAATCAAGAATTCCCAAGAGGGCCAAGAAGTGGAGGTAAGTCTACTGGAGGGAGGGCAAGTTGTTGCTTCCTTCAGATCCCAAGCCAATAAGCCTGCTCCCGTAAAAATCTCAGGTCCCAAAGCATGGTCACCCGATTCCCCTTTTCTCTACGATGTCTCGATCAAACTTTTTCAGGGAAAGAAACTGATCGAAGAGGTCAAGTCCTACGCCGCATACCGGGACATCCGAATGGCAAAAGGCGCGGACGGTCATCAGCGAATGTTCCTCAATGGAAAAGCACTTTTCCAATACGGTCCGCTTGACCAAGGCTGGTGGCCAGACGGGCTCTATACCGCACCCACGGACGAAGCGCTGCTTTTCGATATCGAAAAGACCAAGGAAATGGGATTCAACATGATCCGAAAGCATGTGAAAGTGGAACCTGCCCGTTGGTATTACCATGCAGATAAACTCGGTATGTTGGTATGGCAGGACATGCCAAGCGGAGATATGGGTAACCGTTGGGAAGTCCGCCCGGGAATCATCCGTGAGGGGATGAACAAGGCAAGAACTCCCGAATCTGAGGAAATCTTCAAGACAGAATGGAAAGAGATCATCAATGAGTTTAGGTTTTTCCCTTCTATTGTGGTTTGGGTTCCCTTCAATGAAGCATGGGGCCAGTTCAAAACCACGGAAATTGTCAAGCTGACCCGGGAGCTGGATGCTAGCCGATTGATCAATAGTGCCAGTGGAGGCAATTTTGAAATGGAGGGGACAAAGATAGTGGGCGACATCATGGATTTACACAATTATCCCGATCCAGTGATGCCCGATCCTGCAATTTTCGGAGCCAGTACGGTCTTGGTTTTAGGAGAGTTCGGCGGGCTGGGCTTGCCAATCGAAGGACATACCTGGCAGCTCAAGGATAATTGGGGGTATCAAAGCTTCACAACCTTGGATGAGCTCAAAGCCCGTTATTCCATTCTGATCGAAGATTTGTCCGAATTGATTCCCAAAGGGCTCGCCGCAGCTATCTATACCCAGACCACGGATGTGGAGATCGAGACCAACGGGATAATGACCTATGACAGAAAAGTTATCAAGATTCCGGAAGGAGAACTGAAAAAGCTCCACGAAAAACTCTATAAATAGGCACTGAAAGAATATGCCTGAGTGACTACTAAATGGCCTTTTCGGATCAGTAATTCCGGAAAGGCCTTTTTGTTTGCTCTGCAAAAACTGCCTTTGATCACACCCCAAGTTTTTTCATGATGGCCATGATGTCGCCAGGCTTTAGCGTCGATTCCCTTATCTGGGATCTTTCGAAAATCACCAGGCTACCTTCCCAAGGGCTGGGGGCAGAGGGCACGAAAACCATCACTTCGGTTTCGTTGAGTTCTTCGACCAAAAATGCGATCATCCATCCGTCAATGGGTATCAAACGACGGGGTATTCCTTTTGGGAGTCCAATCCCACCTTGGACTCAAAGGTGTTTTTCATGAGCTGGAAGCCGGGAAACAGCACGAGAAAATTCTCCTCCAACAATAGGATAAGCTTCTTGGCGAAGCCCAGTTTGGCCAGCCAACCCGCAAGGAAGCAGATCAGAACCAAAAAAATGATGCTCAAGGCCATCGCCGAAAACGGTAGGGCAAAAGGCACCCACCCATTGACTACGTGGGCAAAAGGGAGGATCAGCTCGACTGCTTTTTTAGCAGTATGATGACGATGACCAGAGGGAGAAGAAAAAACAGACCTCCTTTGACTGTCTGGGAAACAATGGAGACGAAAACTTTCATAGCGTTGATTTTCAATCAAAATATCCCTTTTTCCGCACAATGGAAACAAAGAAGCCAGAGCAGCGGGGCTGTCTGGCTTCTTTGGAGCTTTCTGGTATCCTAGAGATTTCCGCGTAATGCCTGTTCCCTTTCGATGGCTTCGAAAAGCGCCTTGAAATTTCCCTTTCCAAAGGACTTTGCCCCTTTGCGCTGAATGATCTCAAAGAAAAGCGTCGGGCGATCCTGCACGGGCTTGGTGAAGATCTGTAGCAGGTAGCCTTCCTCGTCGCGATCCACCAGGATGTTCAGGTTTTTCAGGGGTTCGATCGCCTCATCGATTTTGCCTACCCGATCGAGGAGGTCGTCGTAGTATGAGGCTGGCACTTCGAGAAACTCCACGCCACGATTTCTCAATTCTCTCACTGTATGGCAAATGTCATCGGTGGCGATAGCCATGTGCTGCACGCCGGGGCCGCCATAGAAGTCGAGATATTCCTCGATCTGCGACTTTTTTTTGCCCTCAGCAGGTTCGTTGATGGGAAACTTGATGTAGCCGTTTCCATTCGATACCACCTTGGACATGAGTGCGGAATATTCCGTGGAAATGTCCTTGTCGTCAAAGGTCAGCAGGAGCTTGAAGCCCATGACATTTTCGTAGAACTCCACCCAGCGGTTCATCGCTCCGAGTTCTACATTGCCGACGCAGTGGTCGATGTATTTCAGTCCGATGCCTTGGCTTGCAAATCCGCTTTTTCTGGGCTGAAAGCCGGGTAGGAAGACACCGGAGTAGTTTTTTCTCTCCACAAAGGTGTGAATCGTTTCGCCATAAGTTTTGATCGAAGCAACCTTCACTTCGCCAAACTGGTCCTTGAGCGTCGTGGGAGCGGAAGCGGATTCTGCGCCACGGGAGGTGGTTTCCCTCCAAGACTTCTCCGCGTCATCTACCCAAAGGGCGAGGACCTTTACTCCGTCCCCGTGTTTTTGGATGTGCGCGGCTATAGGATGGTCGGCGGTCAGGGGAGAGGTGAGAACCAATCGGATCTTGTCCTGCTTGAGGACGTAGGATGCACGGTCACGGACACCCGTTTCGGGTCCGGAATAGGCAATCAGCTCAAATCCAAATGCATATTGATAGTAGAGGGAGCTTTGTTTGGCGTTGCCTACATAAAGCTCCACGTAGTCTGTTCCGTTGAGCGGGAGAAAATCTTGGGTCATGATCAGTTATATTTGGGTTGTTGCTTCCCAAAGTTAAGAACATTGCCAAAGATTATTTGGTGTCCGCCTATTCTTTTTTGGGGTTCAAATCTAGGATTTGCCTACTCTTGGGGGTTTTTGTTTTTCCACAATGTGATCCAAGCTAGGATCAGAAAGGTCAGGCCCCAACTTCCCACTACCGTGTCCATTGTCAGCCAAAGCAGGAAAAAATAGTAGGGGATGGCCAAAGCAAACCCGATCAGAAACTTCCAAGTGGAGCTGAAAACTTCGTCTTTTACTCCGGGTCTTTTCAGTAGCCACAGCCAATAGAGGGGAAAGTGAAAGATCTTCATCAGTTTGTTGCCAAGACCGGTGACCGAGCCCACGGGCTTGGCCACGACTCCCGTTTCCAAAAAAGTTTCCACGTCCTTCCTAGAAGTAAGGTCCACCTCATGCTCGATCAAGCGTGCTAACGTGGCGTCATAGTCTGCGTCAGGAATATCCACGATTAGTGCCTTCAATGCTCTTTCCACGCTTTTGGTCAGTTTTCCGGACTGCGATGGCGGCATGTCGACCGGGATAGTAGCCCCAAAGGTGATCCTAACTCGACTCCCGGATCTCTTGTGCGCACTGAATCCTATGCCCACCGGAAGGATGACCGGTTCGAGGTCGGGGTATTTTTCCTTTAGCCCAAACGCCATCCGGGTAAATCCCTTACTGAGAGGCCGCAGGTTCCTGACCAAGCTGTGGCTGCCTTCGGCAAAGATGACCACGGTGCCGTTTTTGCGCAGTACTTCGTAGGTGTCGTCAAAGGTCTGTTGGTTTTGCTGTATGGTCGAAAATCCATCCCGCAGGCGATATACGGGCAGCATACGGATCAAATGGAGCAACTTGCACACGACGGGATTGGTAAAAACGGCCGCCCGTGTCAAAAACCAAGGGTTGAGACGGGTATGGGTAGCCAACAGCAAAGGATCGATGAGGGCGTTTTGATGATTGGCAACTAAGATTACCGGCCGGTTTTTGGGAAGGTTTTCCTTTCCCTCGACGATGATTTTATTGAAATAGCCGTGAAGCGCAACCTTTACAAGGAGTCGGAGTATCGCATTGAAAAGGTCTTTCATGTGCTCTGAATCACTCTTTTTTTAGCCATACTGATATTCCTTTGTTCGGAAGTCGACTGGGAATTTAGTGTTTTTGATATGCTCGCTTTCATGTGGTTTTTTTCCAAAGGGCGACTAGGGACATCCCGGAGATCAGATGCCAGATGCCCCACCAGGCGGTGATCAGGGCCATGCCGCCGAGGCCTTCAAAGTAAGTAAAAATCAATACCAGCCCCAAGCCGGAGTTTTGAATTCCCGTCTCAATCGTCAGGGTTTTTATGTCGGAGAGAGGTAGCCTGCCGAGCTTTCCAGTGAGGTAGCCTGCCGATAGGGCAATGAAGTTGTGAGCCATTACCCAAAGGAAAATGACTCCGATATACTGAAGAAACAGCTCAAAGTTGCCCGCAAATGCCAAAATGATAAAAGCTGAGAAAATTAGGATACTCAACGGTTTGAGGATTTTTGAGGCCTTTTTTGCGAATACAGGTAGCTTCTGATGGGTAACTATTCCAAGAATCAGCGGGATGCCAAGAATGATTCCCACCGTGAAAAATACCTCCGCGATATCCAGTCTGATCTCCCTAAGTAGAAGGGAAGTGGGCTCATACAATCCTGCCCAAAGCGCAAAATTCAGAGGTGTGATAAAAATGGCAAACACCGAGGAAAAAGCAGTCAAACTCACCGAAAGAGCGGCATTGCCTTTTGCTAAATTGGAGAGGAAATTAGATACATTGCCTCCAGGACAGGCAGCGACCAGCATCATTCCCAAAGCCACACTGGGTGGAGGATTGAGCAGGGAAACCAGACCCCAAGTCAAAAAAGGCAAAAGGATAAATTGGGAAAAAATCCCCAGAATGAATCCCTTAGGATTTTTAACCAGATATCTGAAATCCTCCCATCTCAGATCCAGGGCGACTCCATACATGATGAGAGCTAGGGCCAGATTAAGCGCGAAAAGATCGCTTTGGGAGAAATTCAGACGGATCGAATCCAGAGGGTCAGGAGGCATTGACCGAAAATGATCGGATTTGATGAGATAAACAAACAGCGGATTGCTAGAAGCTGCTAAAGTTTTTCTTTATTTTTTCCACGCCCCTGTAACGAACTCGTTAAGTTGGCCGTCAGGTTACAAAAAGGCTCATGAAAAACCTCATCTACCTCTTCGTATTTTTGGGACTGGTGACTTCCTGCTCGGATGATCCCGATCCCTCTTGTAATGTGGAAAATGTGGTTACGGATCTGCCTTGGTTGGCGGATTTGTTGGCAGAAGAGGAAAATCACTTCATTGGACAAACCTATTCCATTTTGTACACGGGAGCCTACAAGTCCAAGACAGTTTTCGTAATTGGAAATTGCTGTCCCAATTGCTCGATGGCCCCTCCAGCCGTCTATGATTGCACCGGGAGAGTGTTGGGTTACATGGGGACTGATGGGATTGAATGGGAAGATCTTAAGGATTCCCGGATAATTTGGAGATCTTCCAACAACCAGTGTGGTGAAGCCTAACCCGTAAACAAAATATGATGAAAAAGTTACTTTATTCCCTCTCCTTCTTAGTACTCTTCACCGTCTCCTGCCCGGATGATTCTGATCCGGTCCGGGCTTGTGATGTCGACAATGTGCTGGATTTGCCTTGGATGCAGGAGCTGATAGCCGAGACAGAGGAGTTCGAGACAGGCAGAGACTTCTCCTATATTACGATGGGATCCTATGGATCACAAACTGTCTTTGTCTTACAAAATTGCTGTCCCCTGTGCAATTCTATCGCTTTAATATACGATTGTAGTGGTAAGGTCATTGGTCCGATTGGGTCGAGTGGGATTTCCCTGGATGACATCAGTAACAGAAAGGTGATCTGGAAGTCGTCCAACAACTCCTGTGATATCTAGAGGTTGGCCGGAATGGGCAGAAATAAGCTTTAGTTTCTGCTGACTTTCCCGATCCCGTTGATTTCCTCTTTGATCACATTTGGATTTCCTACATAGCTGACCGCACCGATGCCGTTGACGGTAATGGACAGGTCGCCGGTACAGTGCACAGCCACTTTTCCGATCCCATTGCTGGTCAAGGTCATTTCCTGGGCGATAAGGTCGGAGGCTTCGATATTCCCGATGCCCTCGTTGGCGAGATTGATTACGGTCGCGCTTCCCTTCAGCGTCATGTTGCCCATCAGATTAAACTCGGCGTCGATTTTCCGTGCGTCAAAGTGCAGAAAGATGTTGCCGACCCCGTTTCCCTGCAGCCGTATGTCTTCTGCTTTGAAAGCCCCTTGGGACTTGATATTGCCGACGCCGTCAAATTCCAAACGTTTCAGGTCGCCAAGAGTCAGATAGACGTCTGGTCTTGAACCCCCAAAAAAATTATTGTTGATTTCTTCGAATTTCAACTCCAGGCTTTCCCCGTCCTGGTTTACTTTGAGCTTTTTGACCATTTCTTCATCGCCTTCTATACGTATGGAGGGCTTATCTCCCTGCAAAAGGTACAGATTGAAGATTCCATTGACATACAGTTGGGTCACCTGGTCCAAATCCCGCTCGTCAGTGACTCGGTTGTCGGAGTCCTTGGAAGAGAAATTGAGCGTGCAGGAAGACAAGGCCAAGGAAAGCAGAAGGCTGAGAATTGCTGAATTGAATTTCATGGTATGGAACGGCTTGTTTTTCGGCTGCCGGAATGTTTTGTTGTTTTGAAGTTAGCCATGATATCGCGAAAATCATAGCATTTGGAACCGTCGTACAAAGTCAATCATAGTCCATCCAGTCGCAAGCTGGCTGGGGATCGGACATCGCCAGTGCCACGAGTTCCCGCACGGGTTTGAGCCCCTTTTCACTGTTGGTAAGATAGACTACCGCATCGCCGGTTTCTGTGTTGGCTGTGAAATATCCCCTGAAGGTATAGTTGTCCCCCCATTGGAAAATCTGTTTGCCCTCGGATGTTCGCTGGATCCCTATGCCCAAGCCCCAATAGAGTTCCTGAGGTTTTCCTTCTCTGTAATCTACCGGAACCTGCGGGGAAAATATCCTGTCACGCAGCTGGCTGCCAATGAGTTTTCCGGAAAGAAGTGCTTCCAGAAAGAGTCCAAAGTCGTGGGATGTGGTCTGCAAAGACGCCGCGGCATTTCCGCTGTGAATTTTGTTTTTTGCCTGCTGCTCTCCGTTTTTCTTGAATGACAAACTGTGGTTTTCTTCAAATTCATCCAAAAAGATGTAACTGCTCCTATTCATTTCCAAAGGCTTGAATACATACTCCTGAGCCAAGTCTTCAAGCGGTTTTTCCTTCAAGTGCTCGACTACACGTTGCAGCCAAACGTATCCCTCGCCTGAGTAGCTGAATCGCTCTCCCGGCCTGTATTTGAATTGGAGCTCCTTCGTTCTCCAGTTGGGCAGTCCGCTGGTATGGCTGAGCACCATTCTCGCGGTGACCAATGGATAGTACGGTTCTTTTTGAATATCCATGTAGTCGTAGTAGCTGGACAAAGAACTATCCAAATCGATCAATCTCTCGTCCACCAGTTGCATGACCAAGTAGGCAAAGACCGGTTTACTCAGGGACGCCGCAGAAAAGACGGTTTCCCGATTGATCGGTTCTTCAGTTTTGGAACCCACCCCGAGGGCAAAGTCCTCCTTTATCAGCCCGCTGTCCAAATAGGTGTAAGAAATTCCCGGGATCCCATTATCCTCTATTATCCGTCCAATGCTATCGCCAACAGACTGGTTTTGTGAAATGTCTGGGTATACTGTCAGGCAGATAAGACCGAAAGTCAAAAAGAGTGATTTCATGGGATGCTCGCTTTTTTCCTGAAAATACCGAAAATCTTTTTCAGAAATTTCCCAAGTGTAAAAGCCTGCTTTTCCCCCGCTTGTTTAGGTCAGCATCCGTTTATCCACTATCGAGTCAGGAAATTGAAAAAGAGACGTTTTTCTCAGTAATTGGCCTTTTGCCCCGATAACCGATGAGAAGAGCCATATTTTTTCTCTTGATTCTGACCCACCCGATTGCCAATCCGGCGATTGGACAGGAGGCTCATTTGGATGCTGAGCAATTGGCCTGGTACCAGCGGACTTTACCCTTGTTTCAGGAGGCAGTCAGTGGAGGACAATATGCCGATGCTCCAGCGGGATATCTGGGATCGCCATATTACGAGTCGCAGCAATTTGACTTCGGTGTGATCTGGATTAACGGGCTTAGATACCCCAAGGTGCAGCTGCGCTATGATGCTTGGCAGGATGAGGTTCTGGTCGTCCATCCGCTTTACAACCAAATGGTCCAAATCAAGGCAGCTAAAATCGAGAAATTCGTTTTCGCAGATGGAGTCATTTTTTTGAATATCGAAAACAACCCCGGGTACAGTCGGCACAAACGGGGATTCTATCAGGTAGTGGCAGTAGGCGAGCCCATGCTTCTGAAAAAGCACTACCGAAGTATAGAGTCGGTGAAGGAGCCAGGGTTGATTACCAGGGAATTTAAGCCAGGACAGGATTTCTTCTTTTGGTTTCAGGGAAAGTTTTGGCAGGTGGGCAGTAAGAGTGCGGCGATGGCCGGACTGGGTCTATCCAAGAAAGAGGTAGCGGGCCATTTCAAAGGAATGAAGCAGAGCTTCAAGCACGATCCCGAGACCTATCTCAAGGAGCTGCTCCGTCTGCGAGAAGAAAAACCTGAACCCTTCCAAAGCTTTCCATCGAGATGAGGCGCGTGCTTGCAATTTTGGTTTTGCTGTTTTGCGGCCTTGGTGCGATAGCGCAACAGGACTCCATTCGGGTATCCGGGATGTACCTTGAGATGCCATTTTCCCGTTTTGTCCAGTCCCTCGAGTCCGAGACAGGGTATCGTTTCGTGTTTCGTGAGTCAGATACTCAAGGATTGATGGTGAACTTGCAAGCCCAGGATGTGGAGTTGCGTACGTTGCTTGGCCAAGTGTTGGCGGGAACCGGCCTTTTTTTCGTCATTGATGGGGACAGGAAAGTGTGGATTACCAAGGGGAAGCCGATTACTCTGGGATTTTCCAAAGGATACTTTGAGTTGCAGTCTGACTCCATTCCGCCACGGACTGAGGATGGCTTGGGTGCTTTTGCGAAAAACCAAGTTTTTGCCATAGGAAGGGAGACGGACAATCCGGAATCCAAAAAGGCAACGCTCAGCGGCGTAGTCACAAGCGTGGAAAATGGCAAGCCCATGCCCGGCGCCGTGGTGGTGGAAAAGGTGAATTTCACGCAAACCGTTGCCGATCGGGAGGGAAGATATTCCATTACACTGGACAAAGGTCGGCACACGCTCTATGTGCAAAGCATAGGCGGATATCAGGAACCTCGGCATATCGATCTCAAGGGAGACGGCATCCTCAATGTGGAAATCCCCGAAAGTGTCCTCTCCCTGGATGAGGTGGTCGTGAGTTCTGGTGCACTGTCGCAAGTCAATAAGCTTGAAATGGGAGTGCAATCCCTCAGCATTGCGGAGGTAAAACGCCTCCCCGCTGTAATGGGGGAGGTGGATATTTTGCGTGGGATCCTCACGGTTCCCGGCGTCAATACTGCCGGAGAGGCCACGGTAGGATTCAACGTCCGCGGTGGATCCGCCGACCAAAACCTGATCCTGTATGGCGCTTCCACTGTATTCAACCCTTCCCATGTTTTTGGCTTTTTCTCCGCATTCAACTCCGATATGGTCTCCGGAGTCGAACTGCACAAAGGCACGGTACCGGTGAACTATGGCGGGCGACTCTCTTCCGTGCTGGCGATAGAGCCACAGTTTGGCAGGAAGGAAAAAATCGGGGGTTCCGGGGGAATCGGCATACTTACCAGCAGACTAAGTGTAGATGGGCCGCTGGGGGAAAATACCACTTTTGTGGTCGGCGCTAGGGGGACTTATTCCAATTGGGCCTTGGACTTGTTGGAGGAGAATGCCGAGCTTTCTGGCAGTCAGGTTAATTTTTACGACTGGAACGCCAACTTACGGCATCAGATCAATGAAAAGAATTCCCTGGAACTGACCAGCTATGGAAGCCGGGACCAGTTTCGATTTGATCCAGACACCTCCTATTCGTATAAAAACCTCAATCTTGCGCTATCGTGGCGGAGGTACTTCAGTGAGCGCCTAGAGGGCAAAATCACGCTGTCCCGAGACGCTTATGAATTCAATATAGAAGGCCTCGACAATCCTCTCAACTCCTTTGACTATGGATTCGATATCGCCCAGCTCCAGCTCAGGATTGATTTCGAATATCGAACCGAGAAACACTTGCTTGATTTCGGCTTCCAAGGCATACAATACTCTCTGAATCCGGGGCATATGAGCCCGCATGGTCCAGAGTCCATCGTGACGGACAGGCAGCTGGACAGGGAAGAAGGGCGTGAGTTTTCACTGTTCATCGGGGATGAGTTTCAGTGGACTGATAGGCTGGCGTTCAACTTTGGGGTACGTTACATGCTCTATCAGCTTTTGGGACCGGCGCAATTCAAAACCTACGCGGAGGGCATGCCCTATAGTCCGGGAAACGTAACCGGAGAAGTGGATTTTGGACCGAGAGAGGTAGTCCAGACCTACCATGGCCCTGAGTTGCGTTTTGGAGGGAGATATCTCTTGGACAAAAAATCTTCGATTAAACTGAGCCTCAGCACGATGAGGCAGAATATCCACCTGCTTTCCAATAGTTCGGTCATCACTCCCACAGACAGTTGGAAGCTGAGCGATCCCTATCTCAAGCCCCAGCTGGGACAGCAGGCCTCGGTAGGGTATTTTAGGACGATCTTCAAAAATGCAGTCGAAGTGTCCGCGGAATTTTTCTATCGCGAAATGGAGAATCTCCTGGACTATCGCTCTGGAGCCTCCATTATTCTCAATGAGCATTTGGAGCAAGATGCGCTCAACACGGATGGAAAGTCCTATGGCGCCGAGTTTTTGATCAAAAAAAATATGGGCAATCTCCGGGGCTCGCTGGCATACACCTACAGCCGCTCGTTGCTGAAAACCTCCGATGAGCCCGGCGTCGAGAAGATCAACAAGGGCAAGGCGTATCCCAGCAACTTTGACCAACCCCACAACTTGGTCGTGGTGGCCAACTATGAGGCCACCAAAAGAATCAATACAACAGTCAATCTTAGCTACAGTACCGGAAGGCCTATCACGCTGCCGGCGGCTGAATTTGACTACGGCGGATCAGAGCGCGTCTACTATACCGATCGCAATGCCTATCGAATTCCGGATTATTTCCGGATCGACCTCAGCCTCAATCTGGAGGGAAGCCACAAAGTCGACAAGTTGGCCCATTCCTCTTGGTCACTGGGTGTGTACAATCTTTTGGGTAGAAGCAATCCCTATTCGGTGTATTTCGTTCCAGACCAGGGTCAGCTGAGAGGGTATCAGCTGTCGATTTTCGCACGGCCGATTCCCTATGTCACCTATAATTTCAGATTTTGATGAGAAAGGGGATAGTGTTTGTTTTTTCGGTTCTTTCGCTTTTCGCATGCAAAGAGCCATTTGAGCCCGAACTATCAGAGGCGAATCTTCGCGTACTTACCGTGGAAGGATATCTGGATACAGAGGGTAGGCCGAGTGAACTCTACCTAGGCTTCACGCGACGGATCTACGGGGACAATCTAGGGCCTGGTTCGACCCCTGCGGTGGGTGCAGAGGTCTTTTTGGAAAGCCCCGAAGGCAACCGCTATCCTCTGGTGGATGTTGGAGAGGGCTTTTATCAATTTGCACAGGATATAGAAGAGAAAGGTAGTTATCGCCTGAAGATTCTGTTGGAGGGGGAGGGTTACACATCAGAACCGCTATACCCCCTGATCTCCACGCCGATTGAGGATATCGGCTTTGAAAAAGATGAGCGTGGGGTGGAAGTCTACATCACCACAAAAGGCTCCAGCACGGTTGAAGACTTTTTGTGGACCTTCACAGAGACCTACGCCTTCTCCCCGAAATTTGTCTCCCCGTATATCTATCGTCCTGAAACAGGCGAAGTGGACACCAGGCGTCCAGGGGAGACTATCTACCTTTGCTATCGAACGCTGAATAGCTCGGATCTCATTTTGGAGACTTCCTCCAACTTTGACGAAGGCGTGATTTTTAAGAAACCCATTACCCGCATCATTCCGGGAGACGAACGGCTTTCTACGAGGTACAGCATTTTGGTTTCCCAGATGGCACTGTCGCCGGAGGCGGCGGAGTTTTGGGAAACCATGCGCAAGAATACCGATGACATCGGGACTATCTTCAGCCCCATGCCGTCAAATATCACCGGCAATGTTAGCAAGGACCTGGATCCATCTGCCCCGGTCATCGGCTTCGTCAGCCTAGGCGTGATACAGGAGCGCAGAATGTTCATTGAGGTGCAGGAGGTGAGCCCCTGGGTCAACAACTTGGAGGCATATTATGATTGTGA
>CAZTJM010000082.1:0-10878 GCA_964613865.1 uncultured Limnohabitans sp.
AGACATCAAAGGTCTTGGATATAAAAATGACTTGGTAGACGTAAAGCCAGGATACGGAAGAAACTATCTGATCCCTCAGGGTTTTGCGGTATTGGCTACCGGTTCTAACAAGAAAATCCTTGCTGAAAACATCAAGCAGGCTGCTCACAAAGCTGAAAAAATCAAGACTGAAGCAGAAAACACTGCGGCGAAGCTTGCCGAAGTAAACCTGGAAATCAAAGCGAAAATCGGTGACTCCGGAAAAATCTTCGGAAAAGTGACTACGCTCCAGATCTCCGACGCTTTGGCTACTCAAGGCTTCGACATCGACAGAAAGAAAATCGCCATCACTGTTCCTGTTGAAGGAGCAGGCGAATTCACTGCTGACGTTGACCTTCACAGAGAGGTGAAAACCAAAGTGAAGTTTGTCGTAGTAGGAGAATAAGTTCTTTCCAAGAACAAAATCAAAAGGCTCGCAGTGATGCGAGCCTTTTTGCATTACGCCAGGGCTTTTTCCAAGTCGTCAACCAATTTCTTGGCCACGGACCTGGCATTCTTCTCCCGCGCGTCTTTTAACGCTGCCAAGGCCAAAGTGCCTTTCTCCACCAAGCCGCTGGAATTTTGGTCACTTTGAAAACTTCCCCAGCACCATTTCAGGTCAGACGCCAATTGAGTTTCCTTAAGTTTTTCAAGCTTCTCGATGACCTCGTCAATCAATTTTTCCATTCTGTCTGCTTTCATTGTACTTTTTTGTTTTTAGTTCATAGTAAGGTTGGCGTTGAAAAATTACAACTATTCCATTTCAAGGAATGGAACTAACTGAAAGTTAACAAAAAAGCAATTTCCACCGAATCCGGCTACACATGATGGATCTTACAAGGCCATTCCCCAGTTTCTGCACATATCTCTGACCAATTAATCCGATCCGCTTTTTTTCTGACTGAATTCAAGGGAATTATAGGACAGATCAAAAAATCTTCAAAAGTCGATTTGGAAAAAATAACTCAAAAATCTACCTTTGTGACACTTTAAAGCAGACGAAAGAGTCGCTTCAACAAAACTGATCCATGGTGTAACTGGCAACACGTCTGATTTTGGTTCAGAAGAGTCTAGGTTCGAGCCCTAGTGGATCAACAAAAAGCTTCCCAAAAGGAAGCTTTTTTCGTTTAGGTACTACCCCATTCAATCCAGTTTCCTCCGGGAAGTTTGCAGCATCCTAAGTCTATATGCGTTCATAGCGTACTCTCCCAGATGTTCGGTCAATTTGTAGTTGGCAATCGCCCCGACGGGGGCTCCGATGATTGGCACCAACTGAGCGAGCTTGGCTAGGTCTATATAGTCTCTGTAGTCCAGCTGAAAGGTCTTCCAGTCAAACTGGCCCAAATCCTTTGGAAGATCGCTTTTGAAGGAATCCCAATTCTCGATCAGGCCTATCAATTCATTTCTCCGTTTTTGGCTTGAAAAGCTCAGCTGAAACACATAAAGCAAAAATAGCCGCTCTTGGTAGTCTTTGACATCTACCCCATACAGCGCCGCAACGTCAAAAAGCATTTTCATCTTGATGGTGAGAAACGCCGGAAAATCCGCCAATCCCAGGAGAATCCCTCCTGCCCCTGTCACAGCTCCCTCAGCCGAAGCCGTGTTGCGATACCACTTGATGCGAACTCGGACTTTGTCTTCCCTTTCTTTCAGCGACAGACCCGCGTGGAATTTTGGAAATACCAATCCCGAACCAGTCAAAACAGCTTTGACCATATTTTCGATGGCTACGCTGATCGCTCGATGAACTTTCTCAGGAATCCAGGAATTTATTTTGCCCTGCACTCCATGGCTCATCCGGCTGAATATCCCGGGAGGCTTTTTGACTTTCATGAGCCATACCAGCAGTTCTGCTTGGACATAATTCAAGTAGGGATCTTTAGAATCTGGAGATAGGGCTGTCTTCAAAGATTGATAAATTCGATTTTTTGAAGTTTACGAAAGAGTTCCGAATGTGTTTTGGCAAAGAAGACACAAAAAAGATGGCCAGTCGACCATCCTTTTTTGCATTAGCCCTTATTGATACAACTGATTAAACAGCATCTTGAAAGTGCCGTGTGCCTGGGCTCGGAATGTAATTTCCGGCCCATAAGCATACAGTTTGCCTTTTCCTACCTGGGCTTCAAATGCCGTCACCCCATTTTTCAAATACTGTTGACCCCAGGCCCAGCCGCTCCTCAACGGAGGTTCTGTGCCAAACCAAGAAAGGGGCTTCACGCCTCTCAAAGCTGCATCAGGCGCCAATTTAAAAACCGGGCTGTTATTAAACAGTACATCGGCCTTCTCCGCCATCCCATAATTGGCAGGCAAAGAATTGTCAACATACATCTGCAGCACGCTGCCCGGTATGTAGTACTTATCCCCGGTCAGCGTCTTCTCCGCCCCGTTAGATATTTCCACCAATGCATTTGAAACAGGCAGGTCCAGCTGGTACGCAATGGAGGTAGCTGCTCCAACGGCAACAATCTCACCACCGCTCTCCAGGAAAGCCTTTAACTGGGGAATCGATTGGTCCACGGACATTCTTCCCAGCATGTGGTGGTATTCAGACGGAATATCCTCCTTCTTCGGCTGACTTCCTCCCCCGTATCCTCCGCTTCCACCAGGGATACCCGGCCCAATAAACAGGATGATGTCGTATTTGTCCGCAAGATTTCCAGCATCAATTTCCTGGGGAAAAATCAGGTTGAAATCAAAATGGAACTGCTCCATCATCCACCTAACCCAGCCGGAAGGCATAGAACCCCCATAATAATCGTACAAAGCAATGCGGGAAGGCTTGATCTCTCTGGCACCAGAAGGCATTCCCGACGCAGCGGCTACCTTCACGCCGTACTTGGTAGCCACTTCTTGTAGGGATTTTCGCCCAGATGAGGGAACATAAAACGATCCCGCCGGCAATCCTGCAGCTGGAGCCGTAGTGCGATAGACTTTCACTTTTGACTTCAACAGATCGTTGACTGCGAGAAAGGAATCATTGACTCTAGCATCAAGTAGAAATCCTGAGCTGGAAGGAACCGGGGTCGGCTCCGGAGAAAGCAGCTGTCCGTAAGCCACGCGCTCAAAAGGCCCTTCCAAGTCTTCCATAATCCTGTCAAAGGCCACCCCCATCTGGAAGGCCAAAGTCCATCCCGCCGCGTCGTAAGGACGAATAGGAGGTCCTCCGGGATAGAGAAAGTCGTTGGGGTGGTCTTGAGGCTCAAACATGTCCAGCACATGGGGACGAAAAGCCTGTGCAGTCTTCACGACATAAGAACCCTTCGGATAGGATTTTCCATTTATGGAAAAGTCTGCAGTAGCTTTTTCTACCAATACCCCAGACTTGATCAGTGCATTGAGAAACTTGATCGCCGTAGAAAAATCCGCTTGGTCTGACGGCAATACATAACCCCTTGGGTCTCGCCGTGACGGATCCTGGTAGATCGAATCGTAAAACTGCAATGGCAAGCCCGATCTAAATCCGAAGCTTGCCATCTCAGGATCATCAGCGTCTTTCTTCTTTTGAGAGGCGTTGAATTCCTCCTGTACCGCTTGGGCGTATTTCGGATACTTGGTCCAGGTGTCGGTATTGCCTCGGTCGATCGAGTTTTTGCCCATCAGATAAAAATTGTACAGCAACTCATCCCCGTGCCTAACTGCGTGGTTCAAAATAGCGTAGTTCAGCGAGACGGAGTAATCAATCGAACGTCTAAAAGGCCATGGCCCTGGAGTGACTGGATACGGCGTTCCGTTGTTTGGAATCAGTCGATCTGGAACCAGCGGAATGGAAAAAGGAGATGGGTCGCCTACGATCTCGGTCAAAATCCCGATCATATTGTGGTAGTAGGGAGTAGTTCTCAATCCCCCATTCCACCAAGTGGAAAACACCGATCCATCCAAACGGGTGTAGCCTGGCTTATCTTCCACATGCAGGCGGTTGATCATCGCTGCACCTACCGCATCCAAGCTTGTGATAATCAAGGGATCAAATACATGATTGAACGGGTCTCTGTATGGTGGACCAGCAACCACTGTCCCGGACGGGCCACTTTGGTGGTGGTTGTATACAATTTGGGGGAGCCACTCCACATATTGCTGAAGGGAAATATTCGTTGACTCCTTCATGTTGTTCATATAGAAGTCACGGTTGTTGTCATGTCCCACGTATTTCTGGTACAGCACGGGGATATTTTTGTTTCTCTTTGCCGGATCCTCGTTCCTCATGTACCAGTCGGACATGATTTCCATCCCATCTGGATTCACATGAGCGAGGAGCAGGATCACTTCATCCAGAATCTTCAGCGTTTCTTCATCATTTCTAGAGGCAAGATTGTACAGGGTTTCTATCAACTGCTGGGCCCCGACCACCTCGTTGGCATGGAGACCACCGTCAATCCATACAACCGGTTTGCCTTCCTTTGAGAGTGCCTTTGCGTCTTCTTGGCTAATCTCCGCACGACCCAACTGTTGGGAAATTTCCTTGTATCGCTCCAGCTGCTCAAAATTCTTAGGAGCGGTGATAATCAGCATCGGTTGTTCCCTGCCAAACTCTGTCTGGCCAATGCTGGTGTATTGTACTCGATCAGAAGCAGCATCGACCTTTTTGAAATAAGCCTCCGTCTGGGAAAAATCAGCAAGCATGTACGGATCGCCGATATCGAAACCAAAGTGGGATTTCGGAGTGGGAATGGATTGGGACTGCGCAAAAAAAGGCGAGAGCCCAATAAGCAGGATAACGGTTAAAATTCTTTTCATAAGGTCGGGGTTAGTACCAGTTCAGGTAAAAATAAACCAAGCATCAGGTAAACAAGCTATCCAAAAAGCCTTAAAGTCAAAAAAATTACAGGATCGGTCAGAGGGATCGAAAATCAGAAACCTAGCGACTCTGACAACGTCACCTTGAATGAAAATTACCGCGATATTATTTGGATGAAAAGTCCCGCAAGTAGCCCATCTGTCAAAAATCCTTACTTTTGCCTTAGATTCCATTCCTTTCCAAGTCCTCCAAAACAATCCAACATGTCTGAGGTAAAAATATTTGCAGGTACCAACAGCCTCCACCTAGCCGAAAAAATCGCCAAAAATTATGGCAAAAGACTCGGCGATCTGACCATGTCAAAATTCAGCGATGGAGAAATGTCTCCGAGTTTTGACGAGTCAATCAGAGGCTGTACGGTATTTATTATCCAGAGCACCAATCCCCCAAGTGACAATATTCTGGAACTCTGCTTAATGATCGATGCTGCCAAACGCGCCAGCGCCTACAAAGTATGCGCTGTCATCCCCTACTTCGGCTACGCGCGTCAGGACCGCAAAGACCGTCCAAGGGTATCCATTGCCGCGAAGTTGATTGCTAATATGCTTACCTCTGCCGGCGCCGACAGAATCATGGCTTGTGACCTGCACGCTGGACAAATCCAGGGTTTTTTTGATATCCCTTTGGATCACTTGAATGGATCAGCTATCTTTGCACCCTATTTGAACACCCTGAGACTAAAAGACATGATCTTCGCAGCTCCGGATGTGGGAGGTGTGGCTAGGGCAAGATCCTTTGCCAAGCACTTCGAAGTAGAAATGGTCGTCTGTGACAAGCACAGAAAAAGGGCCAACGAGATCGCATCCATGCAGGTGATAGGGGACGTAGAGGGGAAAGACGTGATTCTTGTGGATGATTTGGTGGATACGGCGGGCACGCTTTGCAAAGCCGCCCAGATCATCATGGAAAAAGGAGCCAACTCCGTAAGAGCCATCGTCACGCACGGGGTACTTTCTGGAAAAGCCTACGAAAACATCGAAAACTCTGTCTTGGAGGAGCTGGTCATCACAGATACCATCACCCCCAAAATGCAGTCTTCAAAAATCAAAGTACTGAGCGTAGCGGAATTGTTTGCAAAAGCGATCCACGCCGTGACCGGCAACACCTCCATCAGTTCTTTGTTTATCTGAGAACCAATTTTAAATACAAGTACATATGAAAACACTAGAGATTATAGGGTTTAAAAGAGCAAATCTCGACAGTGCCGCTTTGAACGAAATCAGAGATTCAGGCAATGTTCCCTGCGTGGTTTACGGACCTGGTATCCCTGAGCAAGTTCACTTCTACTCTCCGGCTATCCTTTTCCGCGACTTGATTTACACTCCAGAAGTTCACTTGGTTGAACTTAACGTAGAGGGTACTATCATGAAGGCAGTATTGAAGGAAGCTCAATTCCACCCAGTAAGCGAGGCGCTGCTTCACGCAGATTTCATGGCTTACACGGAGGACAAGGCTATCAAATTTGAGATCCCTGTGAAGATCGAAGGTAGCTCCCCTGGTATCGCAAAAGGTGGTAAGCTGGAATTCAAAACCAGAAAACTGAAAGTAAAAGGTATCGCTGGCAATCTTCCTGACTTCATTTCTGTGGACATTTCCAACCTTGACCTTGGTAAGTCTTTCAAAGTAGCCGAGCTGAAGCCAGAAGGATTCGAAATCCTTACTTCGCCAAATGTATCCGTGGTGACTATTGGTATTCCAAGAGCACTCAGAGGCAAAAAAGGAGAGTAATCCAATTCTTGCAGAAACCATTAATCCTGTCCCCAACCGGACAGGATTTTTTTATTTTCGAAGTTCAGAAAATCTAAACCTATGAAATACCTGATCGTGGGATTGGGCAATATCGGCCCTGAATACGAACTTACCCGACACAACATCGGATTTCTGACCCTTGACAGACTAGCCGACAAGGAAGGCGCTAGCTGGAAAAGCGACCGCCTCGCCTTCAAGACCGAGATAAAATACAAGGGCCGTACCCTCCATCTCATCAAGCCCACGACCTACATGAATCTGAGCGGCAAGGCTGTAAACTACTGGATGAAGGAACTGAATATCCCCAAGGAAAATGTGCTGGTCATCGTGGACGAAGTCGCTATTCCTTTCGGAAAGCTCAGAATGAGGGGCAAAGGAAGTGCGGCTGGACACAATGGCCTGAAAAATATCGAAGCCCTCACTGGAGGTCAGGACTACCCTAGACTTCGGATGGGAATCGGGGACAATTTCCCCAAAGGAAGACAAGTCGACTATGTCTTGGGACGGTTTACCCAGCAGGAATTCGACGAGCTCCCGATCATGATGGACAAGGCGATCGATATGATACTTAGTTTTTGCACGATCGGGATTGCTCAGACGATGACCCAATTCAACGATTGATTGGAGGAGAGATTTGGAAATGCGCAATTCTCCAGCTTAATTTGCAGCACTTCAGGAGACTGATTTATAAAGAAGAGGCGAGAGAATAGGCTCGATGACCCTCTGGCAACCATCCCCATCCAGGTGAAAGGTGCCAAATCCTACCCTTAGCGGGAACTATAAATTGGCGTATTCACTACTGCCCCACTTTCTGGTTCGGATTCTGCGTTTGGGAAAAATTCTTTTTCAGCCCTGGCTCTATGTTGTATTCCAAACTACCAAACCATGAGTCACTTCGAAACCGACGCGATCCGAATCCAAAGCCGCTCTGACCAGCGAGAACATTCCTCCTCGATAATTTTAACTTCAAGCTTCACCTTTGGCTCGGCAGAGGAAGCCAGGGCAATGTTTGCAGAAGAGATCCCAGGCAACATCTATTCCCGGTACGCCAATCCCAACTCCTCCGATCTCATCGAGAAAGTCTGCATTGCAGAAGGCACCGAGGACGGCATCGCCACCGCCTCCGGTATGGCGGCGATGTTTGCGTCGATGGCATCCCTCCTTCAGCAAGGCGACCATATTTTGGCTTCCAGATCCCTTTTTGGCTCCACGCATCAGCTTCTTACCCGCGTATTTCCCAAGTGGGGAATCACTTCGTCTTATGGAGACATTTCTGACTATCAAAACTGGGACAAGCTAGTACAGCCCAACACCAAGATGCTGTTCATCGAGACACCGTCCAATCCGGGCTTGGAAATCATCGACCTAGAGTGGGCCGGAAACTTCGCAAAAGCACACAACCTGATCCTGATCGTGGACAATTGCTTCGCTACCCCCTATCTTCAGCAGCCCGCAAAATGGGGCGCCCACATAGTGGCGCATAGTGCTACGAAATACATCGATGGCCAGGGAAGAGTCATTGGAGGCTTGATCTTGGGAAAAAAGGAACTCATCAAGGAAGTGCAGTTTTTCACCCGGCACACGGGCCCTTCCATCTCCCCATTTAATGCTTGGATCTTGGCAAAAAGTATGGAGACACTTGCCATCAGAATGGATCGTCACTGCGAAAATGCGCTGAAAGTCGCGACCTATTTCGAAGGAAATCCAGAACTGGAAACCGTAAAATATCCATTCCTAAAGTCCCATCCCCAGCATGACCTTGCCTTGAAACAAATGAAGGCCGGAGGAGGAATCATCACGCTGACCCTGAAGGGCGGTGGCACTCGCGCTCAGCGATTTATTGACCAGCTACAGATGGTGTCCATCACACCCAATCTGGGCGACAGCCGTAGCATCGTGACACACCCAGCCTCCACGACCCATAGCAAGCTGTCTCCAGAGGAGCGGGCACAAGTTGGAATCGTGGATGGACTAGTGAGGTTGTCTGTAGGGCTGGAGCATTGCGACGATATCATCAAGGACGTGGAGCGGGCGATCGAAAAGTCAAAATAAACGATCACCATCTCGACAAAAGCTAAAAGGCTCCGAACATTCGGAGCCTTTTAGCTTTTGTCACCAAGTGGTATGCCTGAGTTTCGGAAATGCGCGAATCACGTCGCTTAGGCTGATTTGTCCGACGAGATGTCCGTCTTTTATCACCGGAAAACGTCTGAACTTGCTTTCGAGAAATTTCTGGGCGACATCGAAAAGAGACATGTCGGGGGATACGGATACGATTGCGGTACTCATATGCTCTTTTACTTTGGCCGGGAACCTGACTGTATTGGTATATTTCCCCCTGATGATTTCCGCCAGGCAATCTGTCTGGGAAATGATTCCGACCAAAGCTCCCGATTCATCCAAGACCGGACCTCCAGAAATTTTGCGTTTGGTTAAAACTTCCAGCACTTGGTCTATTGAGTCATCAGGACTAAAAGTAGCAAGATTAGTACTCATGTGGTCTTTGACCAAAATCTGCTGTACCGGGGCTTTGGGCTCCACCTCTCTGACCCCTTGAAAACTTTTTACCATAGCTTATTATTTAAGGAAGAATAATAAGATACTGATTTCTAGAGACAAGAGAAATAATAGAACGAGAATTAAATCCAATACAAGGATTTATTCCGGCCAAAACTGAATCGTCAGTTGATTATTTGAGCAGGTTTCTCAGTACAGCAAACGGCGTCCAATGGGAAGTCGCTGGTCTGTATAGTTCATCAAAGGCAAACGTACCAACCACCAAATCTATATCCCCGTCCAAATCCAGGTCTCCTTTTGAGATCGCCAACCAGTGCAAATCGGGTGCGTCTGCCATTACAAAGGGGTCAAAAACTCCCCTGGAGGTCTGTCTGAAATAAACCAACTTCTGCTTTGGCCTCTGCGTTTTGTCTGGAAAAAATGAAATTGCGACCAAATCCTGCCTACCATCCTGATCGAAATCTCCTACTTCCAGAGCACTGGCACCATGCATGGGATAGAACCAACTCTCCTCAAATTCCCCCGATCCATCATTCTCAAAGATTCTGACACCGTGGTAATTTTTCAGGATTTGCGAAAGATCGGCATTGTCGCCATTGACTAGGACGAGATCAGGATGTCCGTCGCCCGTCATATCCTCATATCGAAAATCACTGGATCCAAATGCCGGCTGAAAAGTCAGGAGGCTCTCCTCCCGGAATTTACCTGAGCCTTGATTTTCGAATAGCACAATGGCTTCCCTAGCCTGGGTCATCAAGGCTAACATATCCAAGTCGCCATCCCCATCAAAATCCACAGCGATTGTCCTTCTGGCCCCTGGATCTCTCTTTAAAATCAACTCCGTGAAGCCAACAGAATCGGACAAATAGAGACTCAGCTTTCCGAGATGGTTCCCAAAGTGACTGATCGCGTAATCCTCCCTTCCATCCCCGTTCCAGTCGGCAAACTCCACGTGGACTGGCCGCATCAACTTCTCTTCGATCGGGCGGATCATCCAATTTTCGCCGGAGCGGGAGTAATTTGCCAAAACTCCCAAGGAGTCATTTGCTGGATCCATCAATCCGATAGAGAGTAGATCAAAGGTCCCGTTAGTGTTCCACCTCAATTCCACCGGCGCAACCGGAGTCGGGATCGAATCAAGCTGCGCAAATCCGTTTTTCGAATCCAGGACAAAAAGAGAACGAAAACGATGTCCAAGCCACAGTTGCCCAGACTCCGGATGTACCTTCAGCATCGTAGTTAGGCTGGACCGTACGATCGGGAATTGGGGCACTTCAAGTTCAAATCCCGGAATACCCAATTTGGGACTTTGCTTATCGGCCTGTAAAAGGGGCTTTTCCGGCGCATTTTCAAGATAATAGCTCAAAAGTTTCTCCCACTTCTCTCGGGTGATCATCGGAGTTTTGGAATAGATACCTTCAGGAATTCCCTCGTCCTCAGGCAGTGCAGTTCCAAAATCCTCCGGGAGATACAAGCCCATGCGCTTTCTCATATCCGGCAATACCTTGCTTTCCCAAGTCACCTTGTCCAAGACCTCAGGTTCTGGCTTCACATGGCATGCCGCACAATAGCCATTTGCCAACTGCTCGCCAGAGAGGTCCAAATCGGAATTTGCCAGTTGCTGGAGACTCGGAGGCGGTTGCTTCCGCTCGGCGATCTGCCCGCAACTCCACAGCATCAATCCCAAAAGACAAGCTAGATATTGCCGCATCGCTCCTTACAACACTTCTTTGAACTCCCTCACCAAATTCGGATCTACACCAAAATGCATAGTATAATCCAAGGGCATGGAGGAAAAT
>CAZTJM010000082.1:10888-19552 GCA_964613865.1 uncultured Limnohabitans sp.
GAGTTGACAAACTCATTAGACGAGGGCTTGGCCAACTTGCAGGATGCATGAACTTCCTTCAAATATCCACTTTTCTTCAGGATTGGGATGTGCTCAGCTTTAGTTCCGCCTCCAGGCATGATGATAATCCGATCGCCTGCTTTCTCGAGCAGATGCTGAATCACCGGCAACCCTTCGCTCAGGGATTTTTTCCCTCCCGAAGTCAGGATCCGCTGAAACCCCAAATCCACGATCTTTTCCAGTGAATCATCCAGATCTGACGAAGCGTCGAAGGCTCTGTGAAACGTGCAAGGCTTATCCCCCACTGCCCTCAGCAGCATCTTGCAGGCCGTTTCATCGACCTTTCCTTTTTGGTCCAAGATTCCAAAAACAAAACCATCCGCACCAAGCTCCTTCAGCAACTGTATGTCTTGCTTCATCACGATGAGTTCCTTCTGGGAATAGACAAAATCTCCCCCACGTGGACGGATCATCACAAATACAGGAATATCCACTTCACTTTTCAAAAAGCGTAACATCCCCGCACTCGGAGTTTCGCCTCCTTCCGGAAAGTTTGCGCAAAGCTCTAAGCGATCAATTCCATATTGTGCCGCCTCCATAGCTCCCTGCAGACCGAAAACAGGTGCTTCAAGTAAAACTTTTGTCATTGCTTCTTAAAGTGAGATCCAGAGTCGATCAAAACGTTTCCTGAGTTTGTGGCTTTCGCAAAATTAAACCCTGGATGAACGGCATACGCGCCGGTCTCTCCCTCCTTGTTGATTGCCAGAAATCCCGCCTGTATGTCTTTAATATCCTTGTTTTTTGAGATCAATCTGCGCACGGCTTCCTCGCAAGCCTCCTGCGGAGTTCGACCTTGGCGCATAAGCTCCACGATCAAAAAGCTTCCGCAAATTCGGATAATAGACTCTCCGAGTCCGGTGGCAGTGGCGGCTCCGACCTCGTCATCCACATACAATCCGGCTCCGATGATCGGGCTATCGCCTACTCTTCCGTGCATCTTGTAGGCAAGTCCACTTGTGGTGCAGCTTCCAGCCAATTTGCCATTGGCGTCCATCCCGATCATACCAATGGTGTCGTGGTTTTCTATGTTGATGATAGGCTTGTACTGGCTGGTCACTTTCCATTTGTCATAGGCCTTTTGGGCATTTGGGCTGAGTTTTTCCTCTTCCAAAGGAAAGCCTTGCGCGATGGCAAACTGTCTTGCTCCTTCTCCCACAATCATCACATGGGGTGTTTTCTCCATCACCGCCCTGGCCAAAGAAATTGGGTGCTTGATCTGGCGCACGAAAGCTACCGACCCACAGGACCCGTCCCCAGTCATGATCGACGCATCCAGTGTGGCGATTCCTTCGCGATCAGGCAATCCCTGTAGGCCTACTGAAAGATTGGTCAAATCAAGTTCTGTGTTTTTTACACCTGCTTCCACAGCGTCCAAAATACTTCCCGTATCCTTCAACTTTGCCCAGGCATCCGCATTGGCGGGGAGGCCGTGGTTCCAAGTAGACAGAATGATCGGCTTTTCACCGATGGCGTGCTTTCGGGTAGTAGGGATGCTAAAGGCTGAGGCCACACCGGGCAAAAAAACGGCAGACCCGAGCAGGGATTTCTTGATAAACTTTCTTCTTTGGGACATGAACTGTATTTTAGAAATGGGTTTCAAATTATGAATTTGGCCCTAAAAATCCCCTTCTTCTTCCTAATTCCAAAGAACAATTACATGAGACCCTATATCCTGAAAGAAGCGAACTGGAAAGACCTCAAAACCTTTCGATATGATTTGGCTATTCTCCCCTGGGGTGCCACCGAGGCACACAACTACCATATGCCTTATGGGACAGATATTTACGAGGCGGATGGGATTGCTGCTGAGGGAGCGAAAAAGGCTTGGGAAAAGGGTGCGAAAGTCGTGGTCTTGCCATGTGTCCCCTTTGGGGTCAACACCGGTCAAAGCGATATTTATCTCGACATCAACTTTAATCCAAGCACACAGCTGATTATTCTTAAGGATATCATTGAAGTTTTGAACCGACAAGGCCTCAAAAAACTCCTTATCCTCAACAGCCACGGGGGCAACAACTTTCAACCCATGCTCCGCGAGCTAGGGCTGAAATTTCCGGAGATGATGCTTTTTACCTGCAATTGGTTTCAATCCCTGGACAAAAGCAAATACTTCGAAGAAGCGGGCGACCATGCCGACGAAATGGAAACCTGCCTGATTCAGCACCTTCACCCCGAGCTAGTCTTGTCGCTGGACGAAGCCGGAGATGGCGCGGAGAAAAAATCCGTGATCCGCGGAATCCGGGAAAAATGGGCCTGGGCTGAACGTAAATGGTCTGAGGTCACCGAGGACACAGGGATAGGCAATCCAAAAAAAGCCTCCCCTGAAAAAGGGAGGCGTTATTTTGAGGATGTCAGTGATAAGGTAGCAGAGCTCATCCAGGATATATGTGAAGCCAGGGCAGGCCAGCTTTATCGCTGATCAGTTTCTGGTAAAAACATCTGCGGGAATCATTTCCCCCTTATAATTGACCATGACTGCTGATTTGGCACCTTTAGGAAAAGTGATTTCCCTGGAAGACTGCGATGCAAAGCCAGATCCCAAGCCAAGGTCGTAGCGCTGCATCTTTCCGCTTTCCAGCTCTAGGATCACCGCCATTACATCCTGCCCAAAGGCCAATGTTTTTCCTTCTTGACCTCCGGCCTTGAAGGCAAGTAGCTTGCCCCTGTTTTGGGAAGCCAAATAGATGGGAGAGCCTTGGACAGCGCTCAGCTTCACCAAAGCCTTTGCATCACCTGGCACCACAAAACCACTTTCCATAGGTCGAACAGCTTTGAATGTCCCCTTTCCATCTCCCAGGAGCAAAAGTCCCACTGAGGCATCCAACCTACCGATGAAGATCTCATTTCCGTAGTCATTTCCCACGAGCAGAATGTCCATAAATCCGTCCCCATTGACGTCATCGGTGACGATCCCGTTAGTCGGGGCGACTTGCGCCATCACCGGCAACTCGTGCACTTTGAATTTCCCACTGCCCAGGTTCTCTACCCAAACTGTACGGTCATAGTTACCTGTCAGGATTTGTACATCTTTCTTCTCCTCTTCGGTAAAAAAAGACTGCTCCGTACTCAGGGCATAGTATTTATAGCGCTCAAATTTCCTTCTGAACATCGGGCTTTGACCGTTCAGGTCATCCCAGAAATGGCTAGGGAAGGAATTGAAAGCGCCTCCTTGCTTATCCTTGTAAAACGCAAAAGTCACCGGGTCCACACTTCCGTTGTTGTCAAAGTCCTTTGCATAGATTTTCAACGGCCGCTCAGCATTGGGGTGATGGGAATTGTTGCCTCCGAGATTCCCCACAACAAAGTCAGAGTCCCCATCTTGGTCAAAATCCGCGCTTGCAATGGAATTCCACCAGCCTTGGTAGCTTTCCAGCCCAGAGTCGTCGAGTTTTTCAAACACATCTCCCCGGTTGATGAATATGGTAATCGGCATGAGCTCTCCCACAACAGTCAAATCCACCTTTCCATCACCGTTGACGTCCGACCAAATAGCATCGGTCACCATACCGACTTCCCTCAGCCCTGGAGCGATTCTATCCGTCACATCGGTCATTTGTCCGTTTTCATTTTTTAGCAGAAAGCTTTTCTCAGCGATCGGAAATTTCCCGATTGGGCTCCTTCCTCCTACGAAAAGGTCAATGTATCCATCCCCATCGAAGTCAGCACCTCGTACAACACTTCCATTTGCCTTAACTGACGAGAAATTTTGATCCAAAGTAAAATTTCCTTTGCCGTCGTTCAGATAGATGCGATCCATATATTCCGCCGCATCAGGCAAAAATTCGGCGCTACCGCTGACAAGATAAAGGTCAAGATCACCGTCATTTTCCACATCCAACACAAGAATCCCCGTCTCTTCGAAAACCGTGTTTTGCCCAGGCAGCAATTCCTTTTGAAGGAAGCTTCCATCTCCCTGCTGTGAATACCAAACCGGTGCAAATCCAGAAGATGATCCGATCACCAGGTCCTCAGTGCCATTCCCATCCAAGTCTCCCACTGCAAGTGCCGGCCCAAACTGGCTCAGCTTATGCGGCAGTGTACGTTGAATATTATAATCGATCTTATCATCTTCCTGATGCTGGTAGGAAATGCCCAGCTCTTCGGAGATTTCGGAAAACATCTTTCCCAAACTCCCCAGATCCAAAATTGCAACCGAATCCTGGGCAACATCGGATGAAGCATAATCCACCTGAAGGACTTGGTTTGACTTGACATTTTCGAAATTGGATCGCTTGCCGTCCGGCCATATCACCAGCAACTCATGCACTGAGTTCAAAGAATCCAAACCAAAATGAAGAACCTCCTCTATAGATGACATATATCCTCTCGCGATCTGCATCTCTTGATAAAGGAAATTCTCGGGAGCGGTTTTTACAAGCACCTTCGCGCCCAGTCCCTGGGGATTCCCTTTAGGCCCCTTGAGCTTAACTCTCAAATAATTTGTGCCACCTTCCTTTTCATTCAGCATGTTTTCGAAAACAAAAGCTGGGTCGTTGATATTGTTGACGACATAGTCTAAGTCTCCGTCCAAATCCAAGTCCACCAAGGCAGATCCATTGGAAAAGGAAGGAATATTCAAACCCCAGGCTTCGCCACTGTCCTCAAACCCAAGATTGCCGACGTTTCGGTAAGAGTAGTTTGGGATTTTGACGATTGGAATGGAGTCCAAGAGTTGCCTTGTGGAGGCGATGTTGCCCACGTCTGCGCGATAATTTGCGAAGTCTTTGTCCGTGATATCCCTCGGGAAACCATTGGTGATCAGTAAATCCCTCAACCCATCATTGTCTACATCTCCAAAAAGCGGCGCCCAGCTCCAGTCGGTTTGATAAATCCCCGCCATCAGTCCGATCTCAGAAAACGGAATTTCAGGACCATTATTCACGTGAAGCATGTTGCGAACGTATTGATATTCGTAGCCAAACTGCTCGTTGTTGAGGTAGGTTTGATAGACATTCTTGCCGATTGTCGTTTTCTTTCGGTAGTTGTCTTCACCCAACATGTCGATCGTGACCAAGTCGGGAAGTCCATCGTTGGTGAAATCGGCTATGTCTGCCCCCATGGAAAACTGGCTCTGATGCCTTAGGTTTTCCTTGGTCTTGTTTGTAAAAGTACCGTCGTGGTTGTTGATGTAAAGAATGTCATTGGTGATGTAGTCGTTGCTGACATGGATATCAGGCCAGCCGTCATTGTTCATGTCCGACACCACCAGTCCCAATCCAAAGCCTTCGAAGACGATTCCAGCCTCAAGGGTCACATCAGTGAAGGTGCCGTCCCCGTTGTTTCGGTAGAAGCTGTCATTGTTGATTGCCGAACCGTCGGTTACTTTGGGACGGAAATTGGTCGGCTTTGCGGACAATTGCTCATTGTTGAGAACATACAAATCCAAGTCTCCATCGAGGTCATAGTCCAAGAAAGCTGCCCCCATGCTATTACCCGAATCGGCTATGCCGTACTTCCCAGCCATTTCCACAAAAGAAACACCACCGGAAGCATCTTTACCCTGATTGACAAAAAGCAGGTTATTTCGCTCTCCAAGGCCTTTTTTCATTGCCGTCGCAACATAGATATCCGGCCATCCATCGAGGTTGATATCGACGATTACACTTCCCGTACACCATCTATCAGCCGCAGATATCCCCGAGCTCTCCGAGATGTCTCGGAATTTAAAGTTTCCCTCATTGATGAATAGCCGGTTTGCGACTTGATTGCCGGTAAAAAACAAATCCGGGAGACCATTCTGATCAAAGTCTGCTACTGCTACTCCCCCTCCGTTGAAAATATATTCGTCAGTCAGAATATTAAAGGAGTCGGACTCTATGATTTCGTTGTTGAAATGAATTCCTGTATCGTTCGGTGATCTCAGGCTGAATAGTGAAGAATCTTTCTTGCAAGCGGTGAAAACAAAAGCAATAGAAAGGATAATCGGGGTAACAAAATACTTCATGGGTAATTTTGGGGATAGATAGGGTGGTTCAAATTAGCATTTTCCCATCTGTAGAAAAAAACGATCGGCAGTAAAAAACAAAAAAAGAGGAGGCGTTCGCCTCCTCTTAATTTTCAAGCAAACTGGGATTTTTAGAAACCTGGGTTCTGAGTCAAAATATCAGCACCCACCAAGTCAATTTGATCCTGGGGAATCGGAACCCACTTATACTTATCAGAGTACTTGGCTCCTCCAAGAGGTGCTGGAAGCTTCTGAGAATCATATGCAAAATAGAAGTCAAGCTCAGCTTGAGCTGTACCCCATCGCTGCAAGTCGTAGAATCTATGGCCTTCCATACCCAATTCCAGCAGCCTCTCGTGACGGACAGCAGTCTGAGCTGCAGCTTTGTCAGTCCAAGGCGCAGAATAGGTATTGATCACATAGTTAGCCGCCATGGTACCGTCACTTCTCATCAGCTTGGAGTTCATCGCACGGGTTCTGACACGATTGACATATTCCCTTGCTTTTTCCAGAGAGCCTACTTCGATTTCCGCTTCAGCGGCTAACAAAAGCACATCGGCAAAACGGATAATCATGAAATTGATGCCAGTATAGCCTGGAGTCCAAGAAGAGTTGTCTTGATAGGACCCCTGCTCTGACTTCTCATAGACATACTTTTTAGGTGAATAAGGTCCACCGTTTGGCTGGTTACGGATCCAAGCATTACCTGGGTGATCTTGCCAATCCAAGTAGGGAAGACCCCTTCTACCTACGGTGTGATCCAAACGAGGATCCAAAGGACCAGCGTCAGGAGTGAATGCCGCGCCAGAAGCTACGCCCATATCACTCTTAACTTCATTAGCAGGGCTGTTGTAAGATTTATCCAGCAACGGCAAGCCATTGGATGTCCTGAAAGCATTCACAAAGGTGAAGCTTGGCTGGAAGAATCCGCAGCAGTTACCTGGCCCAGAAGGCCCTGTATTGTAAGGGAAGTTCAAGTCAAACTCAGGGTTTGCGTTGTTCACTGAACCTGTGTTGGCTGCAGCCTGATATGCCCAAACCGACTCCTCATGGTTGTCGTTTGCCGCACGGAATGCATCGTCATAGTAGGGCACGAGATCATATTTCTTCCCATTCGAAGTCACTCCATTGGCGATGACATCGTCGAAGAGCGTTTTGGCTTTGCTAAATTCCTTAGTGTACATGTACACTTTTGCCAAATACGCCTTTGCAGCCCATTGGTTAACTCTACCTACTTGAGCTTGGGTCGCCGGAAGGTTTGCTACGGCATACTCCAAGTCCGCGACAATGAACGGCCACAACGGCTTGTCATTTTTCACGTCTTCAAGGCCACTTCCATAGTCTACGGTTTCGTCTACGTAAGGAGTCTGATTGTAGTCTCTTGCCAGTTCGAAATAGAAATGTGCGCGGAGAAATCTTGCTTGTGAAGTAAGACGTGTAATATCCGCCGGAGTGACATCCGGTGCAGGATTTTGCAGCAGTCTCAGCACACTATTGGCTCGGGCAATGCCTTCGTAACAAACGTTGTACTTCGATCCCATTTCTCCCCCTGCCGCATTGTTTTCAAATCTCTGAATGGGGTTGATGGTGCTAAAATCGCCGGGGTCAGTTCCCTTGTTGGCTTCACCACCTCGGATACTTCCCCACACCCAGTTGGAAGGGGATCCTAACCTATTTGCGCGGCCGTTTACTTGAGAGTAAGCGGCAATCAACGAAGCGTCAAGCCCTGCGAGTGTGCTCAGCTGCGTTTCAGACAATTCGCCGACCGGCGGTATCTCCAGAAACTCGTCGCTGCAACTCACTGCGACCATCATCGCGCCGGATACGAGCAAGGCTCCTATTTTCAATTTATAATTCTTCATTTGTCTAATCTATTATAGTGTCTATAAACGATTCAAATTTTCTTGTACAGCTTAGAAGCTAAGGTTCAAACCGAAGGTCCAACCACGGGTAACAGGATAGTTACCTACGTCAATACCAAAGGTAAGGTCAGCGTCACCACCTACAGCAGGATCCAATCCTTCATAACCTGATATCGTAAACACGTTGTTTACTGAGGCAAACACTCTCGCTCTCTCCATTTTCCACTTTTGAAGCAGGGAAGCAGGAGCAGAATAACCCAAAGTCAGGTTTTGCAATCTCAGGTATGAACCATCTTCCACATAGAAGGAGTTGGCCACGTCAGAGGTAGAGAAATTCGCAGTTCTCTCAACAATCGGAATCTCGGCATCCAGATTCTCAGGAGTCCAAGCATCTTTCAAACGCTCAGAAATAGCAGCTCCTTCAAATGTCTGGAAGAAGTCGGTAAACCACTTAGACTGGTTGAAGATCTCGTTTCCAATAGAAGTATAGAAATAAGTAGAAAGATCGAAGCCTTTGTAACCCAATGTGAAGGTCAAACCGCCGGTGAAATCCGGAACTGGGCTACCCATAAACACACGGTCATCTGGAGTGATCGAACCGTCTCCGTTTACATCTTCAAACTTGAAGCGGCCTGGAGCCTTTCCGTCTTGGGCTGCATGGGAATTCACATCCTCCTGGTCTCTAAACAGACCCAATACATTGTAACCAAAGAAAGAGGAAAGTGGCTGTCCTACTGCATTTCGGATAGGCTGAATCCCTCTATAAGAAGGATTGACCGTGGTGATAAACTCCAATCC
>CAZTJM010000083.1:0-7575 GCA_964613865.1 uncultured Limnohabitans sp.
TATGCAATTTTACATGATGAGATTCGACTGGCCGATGATCATTGGTGGTAAAGACTACGCCGCTTTCCCTGATTTTATTCCGGTATCGTTCGAGTTGACGGTGCTTTTGGCATCCTTCGGTATGGTGGCGGTGTTTATGATCGTTTCCAATCTCAAGCCTTGGGCCCAGCCTAGAATCTTCGACCTGAGATCTACCGATGACAAGCATGTCATGGCAATCGACATTGCAAACAACAGTGCAGTCCAAGTGGAAGAGATCAAGGAAATCCTGAGATCCTCCGGCGCAACTGAGGTAAATAACAAAAGTTTTGAATAGAAAATCCGGATATATGAAAATTGCAAAAGCATTGATTTTCGGAGGTTCTGCACTGGCCATCTCTCTTCTGGCCGGATGTAAGGCCGGTGGCGACAACCAAGGTCTTGAGTATGCACCTCAGATGTATCATTCCGTGGCCTATGAGCCTTTGACGCAAATCAAGGACGAGTCGATGGGTAGTTGGCTGTCTAACCGCGAGGATGGCAAGGGGGAGTTTTTCAACTCCAACGTTTACAACCCGCACGGCATGAACATGAGAGAGCCCGTGGCTAACACCGTTCCAAGAAACAAGCAAGGCTACCTGCCATATAGACTCAAGGCGTTTGAACTTGAGCAAGCTGCCCTGATCAAGAATCCTGTGGAATCTTCTGAGGAAGTCCTAAAACGTGGAGAAGTGCTCTTTACGCAATATTGCAGCGCATGCCACGGAAAGACTGGACAGGGCGATGGAAAAGCCGGTGAAATCATCGGTGGTGTCGCCAACTTGACAGGAGGTGCATATGTCAACCTTCCTGAAGGCCACATCTTCCACGTCATCACCAAAGGAAAAGGACGAATGGGGGCTCATGGTTCCCAGATTCCTGAGGAAAGCAGATGGAAAATTGTTCACTATGTAAAACAAGTTATCCAAGGTCAGGCTGCAGCCGCCGCTCCGGCTCCTGCTGCAGATTCCACCGCGGTAGCACAAGTAACCCCAGCTAACTAATCATGGCGCATCACGGCGAACAACACTATAATCTGGAGCAGCGATTTGTCTTTACTGCTGCTACCAAAAAATCCATCATGACCGTATTGGTCATCGGTGCGATCCTTCTGGGCATTGGCGTCATCCTGGCAATGACCGGCGGCGGACACCATGAGGAAGCTGGGGAAGCAGGAGGGCATGCCTTCCACTGGTACGAGCGTCTCTATGCCAACCTTTGGATCAACAACGTATTCTTCACCGGTATCGCTCTGGTGGGGGTATTCTTCTTTGCAATCCAGTTTGCTGCGCAGGCAGGGTGGTCAACTCCAATCCTTAGGATCATGCTTTCCTTGGGTAATTGGTTGCCAATCGCTGGTGTATTGATGATTGCTACGTTCTTCATCGCAAATCACGACCTCTTCCACTGGACTCACGCTTATCTGTTTGATAAAAATGATCCCCAGTATGACAGCATCATCGACGGAAAAGGGGCATTCTTCTACTGGCCTATGGAAAAGGGATCTTTCCCGATTTTCTACATTGCTAGAATGGTCATCTTCTTCGTATTCTGGGTGTTTTTCTTCAATAAGTTTAAGCAAATTTCCGAGCAAGAAGACCAATTGGGAGGCACTTCCCACTGGTTTAAGATGAGAAGCTGGTCTGCCTATTTCTTGGTGTTCTTTGCAGTATCTTCTTCCATCTCTGCATGGGATTGGGTAATGTCTATCGATACCCACTGGTTCTCAACCTTGTTTGGATGGTATGTATTTGCTTCTTGGTTGGTATCCGGTCTTTCAGCAATCACGCTTTTGACCATCTTCCTCAAGGGAAGAGGCTACCTGGAGATGGTTAACCAAAACCATATCCACGACTTGGGTAAGTTTGTATTTGGCTTCTCTATCTTCTGGACTTATCTGTGGTTTTCACAGTTCCTCTTGATCTACTATGCCAATATCCCTGAAGAGTCAGTGTACTTCATTGAGCGACTTTCCAGCGATGTATTCGGGCCTTATATTTTTGTCAACTTGGGCTTAAACTTCTTCCTGCCTTTCTTGGTTTTGATGACCAGAGATGCGAAAAGACATGGCATCTTCCTAAAGGTGGTATGTAGCATCCTTTTGGTCGGACATTGGGTGGATTTCTTCCTGATGGTTCAGCCGGGTACATTGGGACATAACGGAGGCATTGGATTTATGGAAGTAGGGATGTTCTTGGTTTACGGCTCTGCGGCGACATTAGTGGTGTTGGGAGGTTTGGCCAAGAAAAACCTGGTTGCCAAAAACCATCCAATGCTTGAGGAAAGCTATCATCATCACATTTAATTAATTATCCGAAAAGACTAAGATATGTACGGATTTCTGATTGGAGTAGGGGTTCTTCTGGTACTGTCCATAGTTTGGATGGTGTACAGAATTCAGACCTTGGTTTCTGTAGTAAAGGGTTCAGATAAGAAGATTGCTTCTGGAAGCAATAAGGTAAATGCCATTCTCTTTATCCTGTTTTTGTTGGGTACCGGCATCTTGATGTTTTGGTATTCCATCAAGGAATTGGACAATTATCAGCTTCCTATTGCGTCCGAGCACGGTGTCATCACCGACAGTTTGTTCTGGATTACGATGGCGGTCACTGGCGTGGTGTTTTTGATCACCCACATCCTGCTTTTCATCTTCCCTTACAAATACCAATACAAGGAAGATCGCAAGGCGACTTTTTATCCCGACAACAACAAGCTCGAGATTATCTGGACCGCCGTTCCTGCGGTAGTGTTGGCGGGCTTGGTGATCTCTGGATGGGTAGCTTGGTCTGATATCACAGCTCCAGCTCCGGAAAAGGCACACGTGGTCGAGATCATGGGCTACCAGTTTGCGTGGGAGATCAGATACCCAGGCAAAGACAATGTGTTGGGCGACTACGACTATCGCCTGATTACCGCGTCAAATTCCCATGGGGTTGACTTCACTGACAAGAATGCCTTGGACGATTTCCCCTCCCCGAAAGTGGTGATACCAAAGGGCGAACCAGTTCTCTTCAAAATCAGAGCTCGTGACGTGTTACACTCAGTATTTGCACCGCACATGAGATTGAAGATGGATGCGGTCCCAGGTATGCCGACTCGCTTCTGGTTTGTCCCTACCAAGACTACCGAGGAAATGCGTGCAGAATTGAACGATCCTGAATTTGAATATGAAATCGCTTGTACTGAGATCTGCGGACGCGGACACTTCGGTATGAGAAGGGTAATCGAAGTAGTAGAGCCGGAGGCTTATCAAAAGTGGTATGCTGAGCAGAAGACCTTCATTCAGCAAAACCCTGCTTTGGCAGAAGGCCTGTCTACTGAGGTGAAAGAGCTGGCGGAAATTCAATTAAGAGAAAGTAATAAATAAAATTATAGGTTATGGCTACAGCATCTGCGGCACATCATGACACGGCCCACGATCACCACGATCATGAGCATCATGATAATTTTATAACGAAATATATCTTCTCCCAGGATCACAAGATGATCGGTAAGCAATTTTTGGTTACCGGGATTTTCTGGGCGTTGATCGGAGGGTTTTTGTCCGTCCTTTTCAGATTGCAGCTTGGTTTTCCTGATTTGAGCTTGGAGTTCCTGCGCCCATTGTTGGGTGGCTGGATCGACGAGGCGGGAAAGCTTGATCCGACGTTTTACCTTGCGCTCGTCACGATGCACGGTACCATCATGGTATTCTTTGTGTTGACTGCCGGCTTGAGCGGGACTTTCTCCAACTTTCTGATCCCTTTGCAGATCGGTGCCCGTGATATGGCATCTGGTTTCATGAACATGCTTTCTTACTGGTTCTTCTTCATCTCCGGTGTGATCATGTTTATCTCCCTGTTTATCAAGACAGGACCCGCTGGCGGTGGTTGGGTAATTTATCCTCCTCTTTCAGCCTTGGAGCAAGCGATTCCAGGATCTGGCTTGGGAATGACTTTGTGGTTGGTGGCAATGGTATTCTTCATCGCATCTTCATTGATGGGCGGTATCAACTACATCACCACGATCATCAACCTCAGAACAAAAGGGATGTCTTTCTCAAGACTTCCTTTGACTATCTGGGCTTTCTTCCTGACAGCTGTGATTGGACTTTTGTCTTTCCCTGTACTGTTTGGAGCAGCTTTGTTGCTGGTATTTGACCGTAGCTTCGGTACTTCTTTCTACCTGTCCGACATCTATGTGGCAGGTGAAGCTCTTCCAAATACTGGAGGTAGCCCAGTGTTGTTCCAGCACTTGTTCTGGTTCTTGGGACACCCTGAGGTTTACATTGTGTTGTTGCCAGCTTTGGGTATCACATCCGAGGTGATCGCGACCAACTCAAGAAAGCCGATCTTTGGCTACAAGGCGATGATCATTTCCATGCTGGGAATCACCATCCTGTCCTTCATCGTATGGGCTCACCACATGTTCGTGTCCGGTATGAATCCATTCTTGGGCTCTATCTTCATGTTCTTGACGCTGATCATTGCGGTGCCTTCTGCCGTGAAGGTATTCAACTACCTGACTACGCTTTGGAGAGGTAACTTGGTATTTACGCCTGCGATGTTGTTTTCGATCGGGCTGGTATCGTTCTTTATATCAGGCGGTTTGACTGGTATTTTCCTCGGTAATTCTGCTATCGATATTCAGTTGCACGATACCTATTTCGTCGTGGCTCACTTCCACTTGGTGATGGGTTCTGCTTCCTTCTTTGGAATGGTGGCTGGTGTCTACCACTGGTTCCCCAAGATGTTCGGGCGTATGATGGATGCCAAATTGGGCTACGTACACTTCTGGTTAACTTTCACCGGTGTATACTTGGTGTTCTTCCCAATGCACTACATCGGTATCGCTGGATTCCCAAGAAGATATTATTCATGGACCAACTTCAGCTTTACAGATCTTTATACTGATTTGAACATGTTCGTGTCTGCGGCCGCAATCATCACTTTTGCAGCCCAATTCATATTCTTGTTCAACTTCTTCTACAGCATGTTTAGAGGAAGAAAGGCTACACTGAATCCTTGGAGATCCAATACCTTGGAATGGACTACACCACTTGAGCCTGGTCACGGCAACTGGCCAGGAGAGATTCCAGCAGTTTACAGATGGCCTTACGATTATTCCAAGCCAGGTGCTGCCGAAGATTTCATTCCTCAGACTGTGCCGCTTTCCCAGACTCCAGAATCCAACTTGCCACACGAGCAAGAGATGGTCAAGCTTGAGCTTGAGATTATGAAGGAGGAGGCTGAGGTTTTGGTAGCAAATGAATCGAAGCACTGATAATGCAATAAACAGCTTTCGCCGCTTTTCCTTTTGGACGGTGATCGCTGTTTATTTTCTGATCTTGGTCGGTGGAATAGTACGTAGTACTGGCTCAGGAATGGGCTGTCCCGACTGGCCGAGATGTTTCGGGAATGTGATCCCTCCCACCAATGTAGAGCAGCTTCCTGCCAATTACCAGGAAATCTACCTACAGATAAGATTGGCTAAAAACGAACGGTTTGTAGCTACGCTTGAAAGACTAGGCTTTGACAAAAAAGCCAATGAGATTGCCAATGACAAATCCATCCTCGTCGAGGAGGAGTTCAATGCGACCAAAACCTGGATAGAGTACATCAACCGTCTGGTAGGCGTGTTTATTGGGATTTTGATCATTATCACCGTTTGGAAGTCATTCAAACTTTGGAAATTGAACAGGCAGATCACAATCTATTCGCTGATCGCTTTGGTATTGGTTCTGTTCACGGGATGGATAGGTTCCATTGTGGTTTCCACGAACTTGCTGCCTTGGATGATCACCTTCCACATGCTGCTTGCTTTGGCACTAGTCGCGGTCCTGCTGTATGTAAACTATCTTTCCGAGCGTCAGCAACCTGGACACGGAGTAAGGTTGACCGTTCCTCGCAGGGTAAAGGCTGTGCTTACGGTTGGAATGGTGTTGACGGTAATTCAAGTCGTCTTGGGAACCGAAGTTCGAGAGCAGATTGATCGGATTTCCTTTTCTCTTGGAGATCTGCTGAGAGACGAGTGGATAAGCAGGTTGGGATTGGATTTCATTGTCCACCGTTCCTTTTCCCTTGTCCTGCTTGTAGTGCATCTGCTTTACTTCTACTGGGCATTTCGATATTCGGCACGGCGTTCAAAAGTCAATCTTCTCTCCCAAGTTTTGATGCTTGTTCTGCTTTTGGAGATTGCATCGGGGATGGGAATGGCGTATTTCGGTATTCCGGCATTTCTTCAACCAGTACACTTATTACTTGGCTCATTAGTCTTAGGGATCCAGTTTACGCTATTCCTGCAGCTAAAAAACCAAGTGCAGTTTAAGTTAAATACAAATTGACAATGAGGACAGTTGACGTAACTGACCATTCGATATCCTCTTTGATCCTCGCGAGGATCAAGGCCTATTCTGACCTGATCAAGCTTAGGCTTTCAGCATTGGTCACATTTTCGGCTGTTTTCGGCTATATCCTAGGCGATACAGGGCTGAGCTTTGGCTGGTCTGGATTTATAGGTCTTGCTTTGGGCGGGTTTATGATTTCTGGTGCATCCGGTGCTGCCAATGAGATCATGGAGCGGGACCTGGACAAGCTCATGAAACGTACCCAAAACCGCCCGCTGCCGCTGCAGATCATTTCCTTGCAGGAGGCATATTGGTTTACCTCACTTGTGGCCATTGGAGGGATTTCACTCTTGTGGATCTTTACCAATCCCTTGACGACATGGCTCGGCATCCTGAGTATGGTGCTGTATGTTTTCGCGTACACTCCGCTAAAAAGGGTAGGGCCGATTGCGGTCTTTGTGGGAGCGATTCCCGGAGCCATGCCTCCGCTCTTGGGCTGGACAGCGGCTACTGGAGCTATCACTTACGAGGCATTGATTATCTTCGGAATACAGTTTATCTGGCAGTTTCCCCACTTCTGGGCTATTGCGTGGGTCAGCGATGAAGACTATAAGAGAGCAGGTTTTAAACTATTGCCGAGTGGGGGAGGGCAGGATTTGAACACAGCAATTCAAATCATGATCTATACTCTTTTCCTGTTGCCTTTGGGCTTGTTGCCAAGTTATTTTGGATTGACTGGGCTTAATTCAGGAATTGTAGCTACCGTTTGCGGAGTCCTGTTTCTTGCGCAGACTTTCTCTCTTATGAGGGATTGTTCTCGCAAATCGGCCTTGAAAATCATGTTTGGTTCATTTCTATACTTACCCATCGTGCAGATTGCCTATCTGCTCGATAAATTACCTTAAGCCATGGAAAGAGAATTGAAATACATCGATATGGTGGAGCAGCCCATCTCCATGCACCCAAAGAAATTTGCGCTTTGGTTGTTCATGGTGACAGTGGTGATGATTTTTGCCGGATTGACGAGTGCCTACATTGTAAGACAGTCAGAAGGAAACTGGCTTGATTACGACTTGCCAAACATATTTTGGCTGACCACTGCGATTGCAGTGGCAAGTAGCCTTACTCTTCATTGGGCCTACTACTCTGCCAGAAAAGACAATTTTGTCAATTTGCGGGTGGGTATGATGTTGACCGTTTTGTTGGGAATAGCCTTTCTGGTAGGACAGTGG
>CAZTJM010000083.1:7585-19427 GCA_964613865.1 uncultured Limnohabitans sp.
GGTATAGCTGGGTAGCAATGGTGGATAGGCAGGTGTTCTTCGTGGGGAATCCCTCCGGATCGTTCCTGTATGTTTTCACTGGATTGCATGCGGCCCACCTGATCTCTGGTGTGATATTTCTGATTATTGTGTTAATTTCGACCTTCCGACTGAAGGTCCATTCCCGGGCGATGGTTACCATGGAAATGGCCACTACTTACTGGCATTTTCTTGGGGGCTTGTGGATCTATCTGTTTATGTTTTTGCTTCTGAATCATTAAAATAAAACCTGGTACAAATCAAAAAATTATGTCTGCGCATTCTACTGCTATTGGAATAAGCTCGAAAAGAGGCGTTTGGGGTGGAGGTAATGAACCCCTAAAGGCCAGCTATGGAAAACTCATGATGTGGTTTTTCCTTCTTTCCGACATCTTCACTTTTGCGGCTTTCTTGATTACTTACATTTCCATTCGGGTGAGCTACCCGGCTTATGCAGGACCCGCAGATACATTCGTCGGTTCTAATGAGTACTGGCCTGTGCCAGAGATGGTATTTGAAGCTCTCCCTTTCATGCACGGCGTACATGCGCCTTTGATTTTCGTGGGGATCATGACCTTTATCTTGATTGCCAGCTCTGTTACCATGGTTTGGGCAGTAGAAGCAGGACATAGAAACGACCGCAACGATGTAGTGAAGTGGATGCTCTGGACCTTGGTCGGTGGAGTAACTTTCTTGAGCTGTCAGGCTTGGGAGTGGAATCACTTCATTCATGGCACTGATGGCGGAAGCGTATTGACTTATGTGAATTCCCTGGGTAAGGTAGTTCAAGAGACGGTCTTCGGTGCTAATCTGCACGTGAACGAATACGGTCCTGCTGGCTTTGCCCAATTGTTTTTCTTCATCACAGGATTCCACGGATTCCACGTGACTGTAGGTGTTTTCCTACTTTTCCTGTGTTTCTACCAAGCAGCGGTCGGAGTTTACGATAGAAGAGGCCACTATGAAATGGTGGAAAAAATCGGACTCTACTGGCACTTTGTAGACTTGGTTTGGGTATTCGTGTTCACCTTGTTCTATCTGATCTAAGCATCTAAAATCTTTGAAATATGGAAATTCAAGAAAACAAATCAACACTGGTAGTTGAGGCCCGCAACGACGAAAAGATCAAGAAGATCTGGAAAACAGCCGGGATACTCCTTGCGATTACGGTTGTGGAGTTTATCATGGCCTTCACAATGGGCCGTGGTATCCTGTTGTACGGTGCTTTCATGGCATTGACCGTTTGGAAAGCAAAGTATATCATGATGGAGTTCATGCACTTGGGGGACGAGGTGAAGCCTTTGTTTTACTCGATCATTGTGCCGTTGATCTTTTTGGTATGGTTGATTATTGTGCTTGTCAAAGAAGGTTCTGAGATCTTCTTGATGCGTTGGTAACAAATGTAATTCGATAGAAAAGAAGGTTGAGGTGAATCACTTCAACCTTCTTTTTTGTTAACAAATATGATGAAAGGATTGAGGATATTGCAGGGTTTGGTGTTGGTGTGCATCTTGTTGATCCCTGTTTTGGTTTTTATGTTTTTGAGAGGCTTTGGGAAAAACGAGTACGATCTTCCCATCTATTTTCAAAACGGTGTGGACAATCCCTTCTTGGAGTGTCCGGTGAAGGATTCCTCCCAACATTATATTCCGGAGTTTTCTTTTACTGACCAAAATGGCCAGTCCGTAGGTCGAGCCCAGATGCAGGGGAAGATTACCATCGTGGATTTCTTTTTCACGTCCTGTCCGAGCATCTGTCCGGTGATGTCCAAAGAAATGGAGCGGGTAGACGATATGTTTCGTGAAGAGCCAATGGTTCAGATTATGTCCATCAGCATAGATCCCGAGTACGATACTCCGGAGATCCTGAAGGCTTATGCAGACGAGCACAACGCAAACTCAGGCAAATGGCATTTCCTCTCCGGTCCTAAAGAAGAGACCTATCGCCTGGCCAAATGTGGCTTCATCATTCCAACCGTGGACGGCAATGGGGTGCCGGATGACTTCGTGCACACCGATAAATTTATGCTTATCGATGAGCTGGGGAGAATTCGCGGGTACTACAGCGGAACCAACCGGGAAGAAGTGGACTTGTTAATGCTAGAGACTAAAGTACTGTTACATGGGACAAAGTAAATCATCCTTGGCTCAGCAGGAGGCAAAAGTAAAAAACTGGATCATCGCAATCTCTGTTGTGATTCCATTGGCTGTAGCGGTGCTGCTCTTCATGCCCGCCAAAATCACCTCCCTAGGTGAATGGGTTTATTTCCTTCCCCATTTGAACGCAGTCATCAATACGGCTGCTTCTTTGGCCTTGATTCTTGGCTTGGTTTTTATCAAAAACAAAAAATACAGCTATCACGGCGCAACGATGACCGTGGCGTTCGTACTGGGGGCACTTTTCCTTGTTTCTTACGTGGTGTACCACGGAGCGGCGGAGAGCACCAGCTTTGGGGGAGAGGGAGCAATCCGAACACTCTACTACGTTTTGTTGATCAGCCATATCGTGTTAGCGGCAGTCGCTCTGTTTCCGATCCTGTTCGCATATTATTATGGCTATACCGATCAGCGGGAAAAACACCGAAAAGTGGTTAAATTTGCCTATCCCATCTGGCTGTATGTTTCGGTTAGCGGCGTGATCGTTTATCTGTTGATCAGCCCATACTATACACACTAGTTCCTTTTGGGATGAAGTATCGATTACCAAAAAAGATTATCCTATGAAACTCAGACTTTCCCTTTTGGCCCTCTTGTTTTTTGGACTGCAGCTCAGTGGCTGGGCACAGTGTGCCATGTGTCGGGCTTCTGTGGAAAACAACGTCAGCAACGGCGAAACGACAATCGGGGCAGGCTTGAACTCGGGGATACTTTACCTCTTTGTCATGCCTTACTTGCTGGCAGCTGTGATTGGGGTGTTGTGGTATAGGGCTGCCAAAAAACGAAAAGCCAAACTTTCGATCCGATGAGAGAATAGAAAAGCAAAGTTTGATACCAGACTTTGCTTTTTTATTTTTAAGCTGCATGAACTTCCAAACCCGCAGGCTGATCATTTTGGTCAGCATAGTCTTCCTTCTGATAGTTCTGATCTTGAATTTTTTCGTTTTCCAGAAAAGCGAGGAAGAGAAGTACTTTGAAGCCATACAGCACAAGATCCAACGTGTTGACGCGCAGTTTGACGAGGATTTCATCAGGGTTTTGATGGAAGTTAGACCTGAGGATTCGCTTTCCTTTGAGCGGATAAGTAGCCCCGATCACCAGCATCCTTTCTTCCTTCTCGACAACGGTGGGCGATTGTTGTTTTGGTCGGACTTCACGCTCACGCTGGATTTTTCCCAATTGGATCTCAGTAAAGAATACCAGCTGCTGGAGGATCCTTTTGGGACATTTTTTGTAAAAATCCGAAAGGTGAAAAGGAACAGCTCGGATTACTATCTGGTTCATGCGCTGCGCCTAGTCTGGCCTGGTTCCATCGAGAATGATTACCTCAGGACTGGGCCAAATCCTGATTTCTTTGGCAACGACAGATTTCAGCTTTTCGCTGAGCCCCGTGACGGGGCTTTTCAGGTGAGCTCCAAAGCGGGCAAACCCCTCTTTGGAATCAGCTTCCAACTAGGATACGAGCCGGTCGGCAGAATCGCCAATACCGCATTGCTTGTATTCATCTGCTCGGTTTTCTTGCTCTATTTTCTGCTGAGCTTTGACTTCCTTAGGACCAAATGGCGAAAAGGATATCCCTGGCAGGCCATTGGATACGGGATTTTGGTTTTGGCAGCGATTCGGGCCTTGATGTTATACTTCAATTTCCCCGGAGATTTTTTCGAGTTTTCCTTCTTTGATCCTGTGAACTATGCTTCCTCTTGGCTTAATCCAAGCCTCGGGGATCTCCTGCTCAACACTTTTTGTCTGAGTTTGATTTTGGGCTTGATTGTCTCCCAGCTTTATTCTAAAAACGCTTTTCAAAGGGCTCAAAATCTCGGAAAGAAAAGGGATTTTCAAGCGGCTTTAGTAGCGACTATCTTGGTGAGCACGGTGTTTTTTATCCTGATTTGGTATCTCCCGCGCAACTTGATCTTCAACTCCCAGTGGGTGCTGGACATACGTTCGATTCCGACTTTCGACTGGTTTAAGGGGCTTAGCTTTCTCATTCTGTTCTTGTTTGGGTCTTTTTACGTATTGATTTCCCTTAGCCTCTTTGGTCTGTTGCTCAGCGTGAGGAGTGACAAGCGAATCTATTATAACTACATCCTTGCGATAGGATTGCCTATTTTGGGGATTGCCCTATACTTCAGTATCTGGTTTGGTTTGGTCTGGTCCATTCACCTGCTTTTTCTCTTTAGCATCGTCCGTTTCCAGCTATTCCAAAATGTCTTCCGATTGGGATTGAATACCTTTCTGACGTTTTTCTATGCCTGTCTTGTCTCGGCTATCGTGATGGGAATAAGTACGCTCAAATCCGAGCGGGAGAGATTGATCGTCTCCAAGACCAGATTTGCCAATCAGAACCTCATCGAAAATGACGTGATGACGGAGTTTTTCCTTGGCGATATTTTTGGCAGGGTAAAAGAAGACCTGTTCATCCAAAATCGAATGGCAGATCCGCTGTTGTCCAAGGAGCCGATCGAAACCAAGATTCGGAGGATTTACCTCGACAACTACTTCGACCAGTTTGAAGTGGTAATCCGGATTTTCAGCGCCTCGGGACAGCAGATCCACGGGCCTGCAGAGGGATCGGAATTGAAGGACTTGCAGCAGCAGTTTGTGAAAAGCGACTATGCCACAGGCGTGAGGGACCTCTATTTTGTCCGGGGGAAGGAAACTACAGCCAGTAATAAGTTCGTGGCATTTATTCCGGTTTTGCGGGAGGATAATCTACTTGGAACTTTATATCTCGAGCTGAACCAACTCCGGATTCAGCCGGGAAGTGTCTATCCAAAGCTTTTGTTGGACCGGAAGTATGCGGACAAACTGGATCCGCTTAACTATGACTATGCAGTTTATAGAGATGGAGAACTGCTCCGAAGTTCAGGCACCTTCAATTTCAACCAAAACGAATTTGTCGAGCTTTTGGGGCGACAGCAGTTGTTTGTGGATGGGGTCCATTTTCAGGGATATCATCATTTCGGTTTGAGAAATGGGGAGGAGGTGATTGTTCTCTCCTCGCCGACCATTCCTGTATCCCAGTTTTTTGGCAATATCTCCCTCTTTTTTGTCGCCTTCGTTTTTCTGACTTTCTTGGCTATTTCGCTCAATGCCCTTTTCAAAGGCTATCGAGACTTCGAGTTCAACTACTCTACAAAACTGCAGCTGTACCTGAATTTTGCTTTTTTCTTCCCGATCATCATCATTTCCATCATCACGATAGGCCTACTAGGTGGCAGCTATCGCGACGATCTCAACAGACAGTATATCGAAAAGGCAAGCCTGATTCGAAGCAACCTCGGGGTGTTTTTTAACAACCAAAATCCAGCAAGCGTCGACCGAGACCTTCTCAACGAAGAAATCAACTCTCTGGCCAATACCATCGCCAGTGAAATCCATCTCTATACTCCGACTGGCTACCTGGAATCTACCAATCGCCCGAATATCTTCGACAAGAAAATCCTCGCCCCCTGGATCAACCCCGCCGCAATGGCTGGGGTGATGGAGAAAAACCAGATCCAACTCCTGCTGGATGAGAAGATCGGCAAACTCCGGTATCAGACCGTCTACCTGGCTGTCCCTTCACAAGTAGACCAATCAAACATCGGGATTCTTGCGGTGCCGTTTTTCGAATCCGAGACCGAGCTCAATTCACTTATTTCTGATGTCCTGAGCAACATCTTCAATGCCTTTGTGGTCATATTTATTCTTTTCTTGATCGTCTCGTCCTTCGTGTCCAGGAATCTCACGCTGCCGTTTAAGCTGCTCACGCAAAAGCTGAAAGCGACCAATCTGGAAAACAACGAGCCGATGTACTGGGCATCCAAGGATGAAATCGGGCTCTTGGTCAACGAATACAACAACATGCTCTACAAGCTCGAGGCGAGTAAAAAAGTATTGGCTTCTACGGAAAAGGAATCCGCCTGGAGGGAGATGGCCAAGCAGGTGGCCCATGAGATCAAAAATCCGCTGACCCCCATGAAGCTGACGCTGCAGCACCTTCTGCGCTTGGAGCAGGAGGGTAAGCTTGAAGATCAGGATAAGCTCCGAAAATCACTGGAAACACTAATCCATCAGGTTGATGCATTGAGCGGGATCGCTTCGTCCTTTTCCACTTTTGCCAAAATGCCCTTGCCCAAAAATGAGCCGATGAATTTCAAAGCGGTGGTAACCAAGGTGCTTGACCTCTTCAAAAATGACCAGCGGCTCCAACTGGATTTTCAGGATGACTCCTTTACCGAGAACATTCCAATCATGGGAGACGACAAGCTTTTCGGTCGTGTTATCTCCAATCTGATCATCAATGGTATCCAGGCGGCTAAAGCCGATCAGACTCCCCATATCCGGGTCTGGCTTTGGCTGACTGAGCAAGCGGTTTTCCTGGAAATCACCGACGATGGAAAAGGGATCCCGCCTGAGCTCAAAGACAAGATCTTCATACCCAACTTCAGCACCAAAACTACCGGCTCCGGCCTCGGATTGGCTATCGCAAAAAGCGGGGTGGAAACCGCCGGCGGCAAGATCTGGTTTGAAACCGAGGTTGGGAGAGGTACGACCTTTTACCTTACCTTCCCATTGATTCAATAAAGGGGCTTTTTGCTACCTTCGGAAAAATAGGCAACTGCTCTCCATGCGTTTTTGGATCATTTCCTGGGTTTTGTATTTAGGCATCACTTGGTCTGTCCAGGCTCAAGAGCAATGTCGTTGGTACCCGGTCGCCCACTTTGAATCAGAACGGGAGCTTGATTCCCTGTCTGTTTTACAAGAGAGCATCCGGGTGACCGACCAGACCGGAAAGTCCTATCCCTTTACTTTTGATTTCTCAAAGCGCACGCTGAGATTGGATTTGGCACAGACAGAAAAGCCGGATTCCGTGCAGGTATGCTACCGGACGCTGGCAGTGAGGCTGGATCAAAGCTTTAGCAAGAGGACGCTTTTGGCAGACTACGATTCCACGGCGATGTTCAGGGATAATCGAGTGCAGGCCGAGCCAGGCTTGGATATCCGCGAGGAGCTCTTTCCCAGCAGCAATCTCTACAAGACCGGGAGCCTGACCCGTGGTGTTTCTTTTGGAAATACCCAAAATGTCTTCGTCAACTCGGCTCTTAACCTTCAATTGGAGGGGGATATCGGAGAAAACCTTAAAATCCGGGCGAGCATCACCGACCAAAATGTCCCTTTTCAGCCCGAAGGAAACACCCAGCAAATCCAGGACTTTGACAATGTGTTGATTGAGCTGTACAACGAAAACTTCAGCCTCGCTGCCGGGGATGTGGTTCTTCAACAAAGACAATCGGAGTTTTTGCGCTACTACAAAAACGTGCAAGGGCTCCAGTTCACGTCGAAGTATAAGCTGAAAGACAACTGGGAGGCGAGTTCCCAAGGCTTCGTGTCGGTGGCAAAAGGAAAATTTGCCTCGATTCAGCTCCCGATTTTGGAGGGGGTGCTGGGCCCCTATCGAATCAACGGGCCTAACAACGAGCGATACGTCATCATCATGGCCAATTCGGAGCGAGTATTCCTAGACGGGAAACAGCTTCAGCGCGGCTTCAACGCGGACTATGTGATCGACTACAATCAAGCCGAAATCACCTTTACCCCCAAAGTCCTCATCACAAAATATTCTCGGGTGAGGGTTGATTTTGAATACGCAGAGCGAAACTATTCCCGTTCCATACTTGGCGCCAATCACCTCCAGACCAACGGAAAGGTCGACTTCTACGTCAACTACTATCAGGAAAAGGACAACCGAAACCGGCCGCTTTTCACAGAAATGACACAAGGAGAGCAAGCTCTTTTGGCCGCCGTTGGCGATTCGGTAGATCGGGCTGTGATACCGAGGATTGATTCGGTGGCCTTCGATCCGACACGGATTCTCTACGAGCAGCTGGTGGAAGTGGATGAAGCTGGCAACTCCTTGACTTACTATCGCTATTCGACCGATCCGGAGCTCGCACATTATGCCCTTTCCTTTTCCCAAGTCGGCATGGGCCGGGGAGACTACCGCCGGGTCAATCAGCTGGCAAACGGAACAGTTTACGAATACGTGTCCCCCTTGAATGGACAGCGCCAGGGCGATTATTCCATTTTGACTCAAATCCCGTCGCCGGACAGCAAGCGGATGACCACCGCCGGCGCCAGAATCAAGCTGGGAGAGCACGAAAAAGTATATACGGAGGTGGCGCTTTCCTCCGTGAACAAAAATCTTTTTTCGTCCCTGGACGATGAGGACAACCAAGGCCTAGGGTGGAAAGTAGGCCTGCAGTCCGAAAACCGTGAACTGGGTCTTTTCAAAGGCTATCGTTTTCAGGGGCTCACGGAGTTTGAGTACAACTCGACCAATTTCAACTTCATCGACCGCTTTCGATATATCGAGTTTGACCGGGACTGGGGACTCACGCCAGAAATGTTGGAGAAGGCCGCCGCAGAGCGTTTTTTTCTTGCTCAGATCGGATTGGAAAAAGATGCATTGAACGCCTTCAACTACAAGCTGTATCTGCGAAACCGCGAAACCGTACTCAGCGGCTCACAACATACGGCGCATTGGAATGCCGAGCTGGGGAGACGATTCCGGCTTAGACAGGAATTTTTCAGGATGCAGAGCGATCAGGATACACTCGCTACGGACTGGACTCGCTATCTGGGCAACCTGAATTTCCAGTCAAAAGTACTGGTGCCGGGCTATCAGTTTTCGCTTGACAGAAATGCGATGAAATACGCCGAAACCGATTCTGTGATCAGCACCGCGATGAACTATCAGGAGCATTTGCTTTATCTGAAAAGCAACGATTCTCTGAGCTATGCCTTTTCCGCGGATGCCGCTTGGCGTCAAGATCGACTGCCGATTGGCGGGAAGCTTGTCGATGACGCGCAGGCTTTCACGTCCAATTTTAGCTTTCGAAAACAATGGACGAAACACAGCCTGAGCAGCACCTTCACTTATCGGGAGCTGGAATACCTCAATCGCGACCTGCTTACAGAGTTGACTCTTTTGGGAAAAGTCGATTACTCAGGCAGTCTGGGCAAAAATCTGATCCGAAACGAAATCAGTTACGCCATCGGCAACGGTCGGGAACTCCAACGAGAATTTGTCTACTTGCCGGCTCCAAACGGTGACGGAACCCACACTTGGCGTGATGACAATGGAGACGGTATCCAGCAACTGAATGAGTTTTATATCGCGATCAATCCCGAGGAAAAACAGTACATCAAGATCTTTGTGCCAACCGATACCTACGTGCAGGCTTACACCAGTCTACTGAATTACCGCATTCAGGCGAAGTTTCCAGACGGATGGAAAGAGTCCGGCGGGTTGAGACAATTCCTTCACCGGTTTTCGAATAACTCGAGTTTGAGCGTTGAGAAGAAGGTGACCTCTGACGGTTTTTGGGATCGGGTGAATCCGTTCATCGGTTCGGTAGATCGGGATCAGATTCTTTCGCTTCGGCAGATTATCCGTACAAGCTTTTTTTTCAACCGGGCTTCGGCCAAGTATGGCTTCGATCTCTCGCTGTTTGATTCCCAGCTAAAGCAGTTACTCTCGGGAGGTTTTGAGGATCATGTGCAGCAGGATTGGAAGCTGAACACCCGCTACAATTTCAATTCCTTCATGACCCTGAGGATTTTGGGGAGCGTGGGGGAGCGGATTTCAGCCTCGGATTTTTTGGAAAACAGAAACTACAAGGTCGAGCAAGCCATGATCGGGCCTGAGCTGGCTTGGCAGCCGACTCCATTTTTCCGGACTACGGGATCTTATTCTTTTACGGGAAGAGAAAATGTCCAAAACCTGGAGTATTTTGAAAACGCCCAAGTACACCAGCTGGGCTTGAATCTGCGCTTTGCGAAAGCCATCAAGACCACGCTGACTGGTAATGTAAATTTTATCCAGATCGACTATAACGGGGAGGTCAACTCGCCGGTGGGCTATGAGATGCTGCAAGCCCTGACGCCAGGCACAAACGTCACCTGGTCGCTCAGCTGGCTGCAGCGAATAGGAGAGGGCTTGCAGCTAAATCTAGTCTATGAGGGAAGAAACTCCGAAGGACTGGATCGGGTCGTCCATCTGGGTCGCATGCAAGTCTCCGCACTGTTTTGATAAAAAAATGTAACTTTGCTCGCTGTAGATAGTTGTCATACTAACTATTAAACTACTAATCAAATGAGTAAAAGTATCCTCGTCACGGGAGGCACAAAAGGGATAGGTCGGGCGATCGTTGAGCGCTTTGCCAAAGAGGGTTTCGATATCTTCACCTGTGCCCGAAGCGAACAGGATCTCAATTCGCTACTAGGACATTTGGAGGAGCGGCACCCCGGAGTCAAAGTGCTCGCAATGGCGGCGGACCTTTCGAAAAAGGAGGAAGTGCTCCGGTTTTCCGAAGCGGTCAAATCCAAAGCTACCCCCGATGTGCTGGTAAACAATACCGGAATTTTCCTCCCCGGATCCCTGCATGACGAACCCGACGGTAATTTCGAGTTTATCATGCATACCAATCTCTTTTCGGCGTATCATCTGACTCGTGCTTTTGCCAAAGAGATGATGCAGCGCAGGTCGGGGCATATCTTCAGCATGGGATCGATCGCAGGATTGACGGCCTATCCCAATGGTGGTAGCTATGCGGTATCCAAGTGGGCTATGCTCGGAATGACCAAGTCTTTCCGCGAGGAGCTGAAACCTCACGGGATCAAGGTAACCTCGATTCTTGCCGGTGCTACTTTCACTGATAGTTGGGCTGGAGCGGGTATTCCGGAGGAAAGATTCATGAAATCCACCGATGTGGCCGAAAGCGTGTGGGGCGCTTACAACCTTTCCCCTCAAACTGTTGTTGAAGAACTAATCGTACGCCCCCAACTTGGAGATATATAAACTATGGAGTCACTGATCAAATCCCTCGATTCCCTTTACTGCGATAGTCTGACTGGCTATTCCCGAAGGAAAACCATTCCCGTGAGAGTAGGTGATGTGCTCATCGGAGGGGAAAACCCCATTGTGGTTCAGTCTATGACGACCGTGGACACCATGGATACTATGGGTTCGGTGGAGCAAAGCATCCGCATGATTGAGTCTGGATGCGAGCTTGTCCGTATCACTGCTCCAAGTATCAAGGAGGCTGAAAATCTAAGAAACATCAAGGCGGAACTGCGCAAAAGAGGCTATAAGACTCCTTTGGTCGCTGATATCCATTTTACCCCAAATGCTGCCGAACTTGCAGCAAGGATCGTTGAAAAAGTCCGAATCAATCCAGGCAACTACGCCGACAAAAAGAAATTTGAAGTCATAGACTATACCGATGCCAGCTACGCCGAAGAGCTGGATCGCATCCGCGAGCGTTTCTTGCCGCTGGTGAAAATCTGCAAGGAAAACGGCACTGCGATGCGCATCGGAACCAACCATGGTTCGCTGTCCGACCGGATCATGAGCCGATACGGTGACACTCCTCTTGGGATGGTCGAGTCGGCTCTTGAGTTTTTGAGGATTTGCGAAGACGAAAACTTCTTTGACATCGTCATCTCCATGAAGTCTTCGAACACCCAAGTGATGGTACAGGCTTATCGTCTTTTGGTGCAAAAGCTGAACGAAGGTGGGTTCAAGCCTTATCCGCTTCACCTTGGGGTGACCGAGGCAGGGGAGGCTGAAGATGGCCGAATCAAGTCTGCGGTCGGCATCGGTACCTTGCTTGAAGATGGCT
>CAZTJM010000084.1:0-19069 GCA_964613865.1 uncultured Limnohabitans sp.
TGACATCATGACGGTAAATCCCAAAACAATATCAAAAGACGAATTTGCCATTCGTGCCCTCAATCTGATGCGCAATCACAATATCACCCAATTAGTCGCTCTGGATGGGGGAAAAATCGGGGGTTTTGTCCATATTCATGATTTGATGAAAGAAGGCATTGTTTAACTCTCATGCAAGATAGACCCTATATCGTGATTATGGCTGGAGGAATCGGATCCAGATTTTGGCCATATAGCAGAAACAGCCGCCCCAAACAATTTTTGGATATCCTCGGGATTGGCCGAAGTCTTCTGCAGATGACTTACGACAGATTTTTGGAGATTGCACAGCCAGATCGTTTCTATGTGGTGACCAACCAGATGTACCATGATCTCGTAATGGAGCAATTGCCGGATTTGAAGCCGGAGCAGATTCTTACCGAACCACTACGACGAAATACTGCCGCCTGCACCGCATACGCAGCATATAAGATAAACGTCGTTGATCCAGAGGCGACGCTGATCGTCACGCCGGCGGATCAACTTATACTCCAGGAAAACAAATTTATCGCCACTATCAAGAAAGCCGTGGAAGCCGCCAAGGTCAAGGGTCGATTGATCACCCTGGGCATCAGGCCCAACCGGCCGGATACAGGCTACGGCTACATCCAATACCACGAAAATGAAGATGGCGACTGTGCGATGAAGGTCAAGACTTTCACCGAAAAGCCGAATATAAAGCTGGCGAAGACCTTTTTGGAAAGCGGCGATTTTGTGTGGAACTCAGGGATGTTTGTATGGAAGGTAGCCAGCCTTTTGGATGCCTTTCATGAGAACATGCCTGACGTGGCCGATGCTTTTGAGGAAGGCAGGCACCATTTTGGCCAGCCCACGGAGCAGGAGTTTATCTTCAGGGCCTATTCATTGGTGAAAAATGTGTCACTTGACCTCGGCATTATGGAAAAGTCGGACAACGTCTACGTGATTTTGGGAGACTATGGCTGGTCTGATGTAGGATCTTGGATTAGCCTCCACGGTTTGCGGGAAAAGGATGAAAACTCGAACGTCATCGAGGCAAACACCTTACTTTTTGACACAAAAAACTGTTTCATCAAAACCGACAGCGACAAGCTGGTGGTAATAGAAGGCTTGGACAACTACCTGATCAACGAAACAGAAAATGTGCTTTTGATCTGTAAATTGGACGGCGAGAAAAAGTTTAGGGACTTCGTGGCAAACGCCAAGAAAAAAGGGGAGGACTTCATCTGAAATCCTCCCCTTTGCTTTATGCAACTAACAGCAAGCTTCGGTCTCCAACTTTGGGCCAAGACGTGCTATTTTTTTCGTTGTCTGATGGCTTCATAGATTGCTACCCCGGCCGACACCGATACATTCAAACTTTCGATGTTTCCAGCCATAGGGATTTTGACTTTGTCGTCGACGATTCCCATGATTTCCTGTGAGATCCCATCTTCTTCAGATCCCATCACCATAGCTACGGGAGAGGAAAAGTCAGCTTCGTACATGGACTTTTCGGTTTTTTCGGTGATCGCCACCAGTGTAAGCCCCATTTTTTGCAGGTCTCTGCAGGCATAGAAAAGATTGCGAACTCGGGCTACGGGAAGGAAGTTCAGCGCTCCGGCTGAAGTTTTGACGGCGTCTGAATTGATCTGTGCACTGCCCTTCTCGGGGATCACGATGGCATCCACGCCAGCGCACTCCGCGGTTCGGGCGATCGCACCAAAGTTTCTTACGTCCGTGATATGGTCCAAAACAAGAATAAGAGGAGATTTCCCGATTGCGAAGCAGTTGTCGATCACGTTGTCCAAGGAAGCGTAGGCGATCGAGGACATCTGCGCGATCACACCTTGGTGATTCTTTCTGGTGATTCGGTTAAGCTTTGCGTCCGGTACCCGGACTACCGGGATTTTCTCTGACTTGCATAGCTGCAGCAATTCCTTGATCAGGTCGTTGTTTAGTTCTTTTTGAACCAAAATCTTATCGATTTCTTTGCCGGCGTGGATGGACTCCATCACCGCGCGGGTACCGAATATAAAATCTTTGTCAGTGGCTCCTTTATCGATCAGAAAGCCATCCTTCCGCTTCTCCATTGGGAAATGTTTTTGAACCAAACGGGCTGATAGGCTCGGGATCGGTTCAGGGTGTAGAAATGTGGGCTGAGTATGGTCTTAGCCCGCGCAAAGGTAAACCTAATTTTCGAGCTCGCGTCCATTCCGGCATAAGTCCACACTTCACGGTCCAGGGAGAAGTTTACCTCCTGGGGAGGACCCATCACGATGTAGACCATTCCGCGGTCCGTTTTCCAGCCTTCCTTGAAGTCGGTGAAGAGGATGTTTGCAAATTCTACCATTCTAAAATAATTGCGGATCAATTCTTTGGCAGTCTCCGGATTGCGCGTCAAGGTGATCCAATACTCGTCCAGGGCCTTTTTTTTGTCCTCGGCCAAGATCAGCGCTTCATGCTCCTTTCGGGTCGATATATAGGTCACCATCTGGATCATTTCCTCCCAGTCCTTGACTTTGGGAAAGGATTCATGGGTGGTCTTAAGGAGAATTCCTGATGAAGCTGCAGTATCAGTCTGGAAAAAATAGTATCCCTCCTCATTGAGTTGTTTTGGGATATTGGAAAGAAAGTCTCCCATTTTGATCACGTTCAGTTCCTTTGGAATGTCTGATGGGCGGGTTTCCATGGGGGGGAAAGGAACGTCGAAAGACATTGGATAAAAGAAAGCGTGAATAGAGGGGGAGCTTACAGTCTTGAAAAGCAGGGATTCCTCTTTGTTCAGGTAATTTTGGTCAAAAGGCACTTCGTTGGCATAGTAGGCGCCAAAGTCAGGCTGGCCCAAGACATAGGCGCTCTTCAGATCGATATGGTAGACATATTCATCTCCTTGTCGTGTATCCACCACCGTCAGCATCGCAATGGCCGTCTCTTGGCCTACAGGGACATCCACCTCTCGGTCAAAGATCCAATGCCTTTCGGTGTCAGCCCTCAGATCGTCTTGGCTCAAAGTCTTGGTCTGCTCTGCGGTGATTTCCTTGTCGTAGGAGTCCAAGATGGCATAACTGAAGGTGAAATCGGAGAAATTTGGGTTTTCTTCGATTTTCTCGATTACAAATTGGACTTTGAACCGGTCAGGAGCGGTTTTTACTGGGATTACCTTTAACCCCAAGCGGGAGTAAAGGGAATATCTGAGTGCCTGGTCGGTGGAGGCCAGCGTTTTTTGAGCGTGTGAAGTTTGGTATATGGATATAAAGCAAAGGAAAAAAAAGAGGTGTAGTGGGGTGATTCGATTCATTGGGTCTTAATCTCGGTTTTTAAAAATTAGACTTACTTTTGCCAAAATACTAAAATTCCGAATGGCTACCTACACTACGGAAATTGCGTCCGACAAGTTGATCAGCGACAATCCCATCCATCAAAGATTGCTCAAAGCCTATATCGCCGCGAAGCCATGGGTATCCGGCGACCTGCTCGAAGTCGGCTGCGGTGAGGGGCGGGGAGTAGAAGAACTCCTTCCCTTGGCAAAAAGCTATGTCGGTCTGGACAAGATCGGCGAAGTGATTTCCATGCTTCAGGCCAAGTTTCCCGGCGTGGATTTTTGCCAGGCTGTCATTCCCCCGTTTGTAGGATTTGCGGATCGCTCGTTTGACACGATTGTCAGCTTCCAGGTCATCGAGCATATTGCCAATGACCGACTTTTTCTTCAGGAAATCTACCGTATGCTGAAGCCGGGCGGCAAAGCAATCATCTCTACCCCAAACATCAACCACACGCTTTCTAGGAACCCCTGGCATGAGAGGGAGTACACGCCTCAGCAGCTGATCGATCTTGCTTCCTCGATCTTTGACCGAGTAGAGGCAATGGGAGTAGGCGGTAGCCCAAAGGTATGGGACTACCACGAGGCAAACCGGAAGTCGGTCAATAAGATCATGCGCTTTGATATTTTTGATCTGCAACACAAGCTTCCCGCTTCAGTGTTGAGAATGCCCTATGAAATTCTTAACCGTCTCAATCGAAACAAGCTTCATAAACAGCAAGGCAACTCAGTGGTGGAGATCACGCACGAGGACTTCCCGCTGGTAGATAATCCGGCTGAGGGATTGGATTTGTTTTATGTGCTTTGGAAGAAGTAGCAAGATTATACTAATCGTCACTTCTGGGCTTGGGTGTTGTTGCCTTATTTCATGCAGCAAATTTCATTTGGAGCTAGAATAGAACTCGCTTTCAGCGCTGTTACGCGGTGCTTGAAGTATACATGTATCAGCCGGGACCGTCTAGCTCTCAGTGCCACAGGCACGCACTGTAATAGACCGGCATGAAATGCCGGCTTTTCGTGCATAATCGTTATTTTCAAGAGTGCCACAGGCACGAGCCGTTATCATTTTTCAACCCGTAATTTTTTAAGTGATGCCACAATCATTAGCGAAAGTGTATCTGCATGTCGTTTTTTCGACCAAACACCGAGAGGCATTGATCCGCGAGGAGATTCGACCGAGAGCCCAGGCCTATTTCGTAGAAGTAGGGGCAAATCTGGGTAGCTATACCGAGGAGATTTATATGATGCCCGACCATCTGCATTGGCTTTGCACTTTGCCAAGAACTTGTTCAATCGCAGATTTGGTCAAAAATGTAAAGACTCCGAGTTCGGTAAAGATCAAGGAGATGGGCGTTTCTTATTTTTCCTGGCAGAAAGGGTATGGGGCATTTTCGGTCAGCCAGTCCAAACTGGAAGTAGTAAAGCGGTACATTCAAACCCAGCCCGAGCGACATCGGAGAACCGGATTTCAGACGGAATACCGGAACTTGCTGGAGAAACACCAAATTGAATTTGACGAGCAATATGTTTGGGACTAGCCAGCTTCTGGAGGATCGCCCCTTCAGGGCTCTGGTGTTGTCGGTCGTTTTTCAGCCCCAAATTTAATCTGGGGCTGGAACGGGTAGCGCTTTCAGCGCTATTCCGCGATGCTTGAAGTGTCCATGTATCAGGCGGGAATTATTGCTCTCAGTACCAAAGGCACGCACTGTAATAGACCAGCATGAAGTGCCGGGTTTTCGTGTATAATCGCTATTTTGAAGAAGAGTGCCAAAGGCACGATCTGTAATACTTCCGGTAGATATCTAAACGAAAAAAGGGATTCGATCAGTCAAATCCCTTTTTATTTTGGCGAGCGTGAATGCTTACCTTCTTTCCAACACCCCTGGCGCGGCGCTTTCTGCGCCGATGAGGCTTTCCAGTCTCAGCTTGAGGTTTTGGGCTTCTTCCTGATAGCCCCTTTCCTCCAGAAGCGGGATGAAGTATTTTACCATTTCGATGGAAATCATCATCTCGCGATCGTATGCGCGGTCTTCCCGGGTGTAAAACTCTATCATGTCCAGAGATTTCTTGGAAATCTTGTCAATGATGTCCAGTGCTTTTTCATCTTCACCCACTTCGAAAAACAAAGGCACGGACTGTCCGCTGCTCAGGTCGTAAGGCACAGCTTCGTTTGGAATAGTTTGCAGCCCATAGTTGAGAAGGGTGGCAGCCTGCTCCATTTTGTTTTCATCCAAAAGTGCCATCGCAATGCTGTTCAACGCGCTTCGGTGATTGGAGGTGAAGCGTCTGTATTCTTCGTCGTAGTAGGCATCGGGGTTGTCCATACCGCGGAAGGCGAATTTCTCCATGTAGTTTTTGTACGCGATGTCGGTATTCACCAACTCATCACGAACGTAGTCTGGCTTCCTGATCGGCAGCAGTCGGTAGGTCATTCCCTCCATCACCACATGCTCTCCTATGTTTATCCCAATCGTAGACAAAGAAGTGTTGTTGAAATAGATCGGCCTGTCCCAGTTGTTGCTCACGATCAAGTCGATTAGCATCAACGTTCCCTTAGTGACATATTGACCTTTGATTTGCAGGTTCATTTGGGGAGCGAAGAACTCGCGGAACTGGGCTGGTACGATCTCCTCATTAGCAACGAAGCTGCTGTCCACCTCCAGGATCAGGTTGCGGGAAGGCACCATATTGACTACGCTTTTGCCACTGGTCTTCATCTTGAGAAGATCAGAGCCTGAATTGAGGAGTTTTAGGTACTCCCTGGCTGAAATGGCGTTGAGATTTTCCTGCTCCATGACATAGAGCACATCATTGGTGCCCTTTTGATAGCGCTCTTGAGGCAAGGAAAACGGAAGCGGGTCGGACTCGTTGGCTTGGCTGGTCATCTGCTGCACATACCAGTCCGTGTCGAAGTAGCTAAGTACAATTACCCTCACATCGGTGCGGAAGCCCTCTACCTCCTGCACATACCAAAGCGGGAAGGTATCGTTGTCCCCGCCGGTGAAGAGAATCGCGTTGGGTGCGCAGGAAGCTAGGAAGTTCCTTGCCGAATCCACGGAGAAGAATCTTCCTTTTCTGTTATGGTCGTTCCAGTTTTGGGCGCCCATCAGGCCTGCTACAGGCAGAGTGAGAAGGGTGGCAATAATCCCGGCAGTCCCCAGGTTTTTTGTGACTTTGGTCAAGCCGTGAGCTATGGCGAGCACGCCGAGTCCAGCCCAGATCGCAAAGGCATAGAAGCTACCCACATAGATGTAGTCCCTTTCCCTCGGCTCCACTGGAGGGGAGTTGAGATAGAGTACGAGCACCACGCCCATCATGAGGAAGAGCATCAGGTTGACGTAGAAGTATCTGGGATCCTTTTTGGCTTGGAAGAAAATTCCAATGAGCCCGAGGATCAAAGGCAGCATGAGGTAGTTGTTGTGTCCCTTGTTTTCGGTGATGTACTCGGGGTACTTGTCGCTGAAAGCGTCTGTAATCCCCATCCAAGGCGCGTCAGTGAAGTCGCTTTCCCGGCCGGAAAAATTCCACATAAAGTACCTCCAATACATGTGCCCCAGCTGATGGGACAGCATGAAGTAGATATTGTCTCCAAAGGTCGGCTCTTGCCCTTCGCGTAGCCCGAGCTTGGATCGGTAGATGCGCTTGTGGTTTTCCTGGGTGGAATAGATTCGGGGAAGTATGGTGGTTTTGCTCGGATCGTAGGTGTTTTTCAGTTCGTAGTCCACGATCTCATACTTGTCCTTACCCTTCATGTAGATCGGTGCGCCTTCTTCCTGATCCACCAGCTGGGCAGTGAAGTATTGCCCATGGAGAAGTGGACGATAGCCGTACTGCTCTCTCTTCAGGTAGGACACATAGCTGATGATGTCCTTTGGAGCGTTTTGGTTGATCACAGGATCCTGGTTGGCGCGCACGATGATCAGCGCGTAGCTCCCATAGCCGATCATGATAAAAGCAAGCGAAAGCAGAATGGTGTTGACCAGGGTTTTTTGCTGCTTGATGGAATAGCGGATTCCGTAGATCAGGGCACCCAGGAAAAGGATGAGGAATACGATAATTCCGGAGCCGAATGGCAGCCCGATGCTGTTGACGAAGAAGATTTCCATCGATCCGGCCAGACTTGGCAGGCCGGGGATGATCAGGTTATTGATGATGACCAAGGCCACCCCTCCGAGGAACATCGCGTAGATGCCGCCTTTGAAGCTTGGGTTGGGGTATTTTTTGAAATAATAAACCAGCGCCAAAGCAGGCAGCGTCACCAGGTTCAGCAAGTGGACGCCAATGGAGAGGCCGACGAGGTAGGCAATGAAGATCATCCACTGGTTTTCCAACTTGGGGTCTTTGATCACGTCCCACTTCAGAAACGCCCAAATCACAATGGCGGTAAAGAAGGAGGACATGGAATACACCTCGGCTTCGACAGCCGAAAACCAAAAACTGTCCGAGAAGGTATAGATCAGCGAGCCCACAATAGCAGACCCCATCAGCGCGATGGTTTGGCTTTTGGTCTCCTGGCCTTCTTGGATGGAGAAGATTCTCTTGCCAAAAAGCGTGATCGACCAAAACAGGAAAAGAATCGTGAAGCCGGAGAACAAGGCACTGCCGATATTCATCCAATAAGCCACCTGCAGTCCGTCGCCCATGGCCAGAAACCCAAACATCCTATAGACCAAGAGAAAAAACGGCGCACCAGGAGGGTGGGGAACCTGTAGCTTATAGGAAGAAGCGATAAACTCACCCGGGTCCCAAAAACTGGCGGTTTGTTCTACGGTCAGGATGTAGACCAGCGTGGCAACAGCAAAAATGACCCAGCCGGTGAGGTTGTTGATCTGCTTATAATTGAGCATTAAGAGGGTAAATTAGTCGGGGCGAAAATATGAAATTTTACTCCAAGTCCGGGTTTTTTAGCACTTTTTAAAACCTTGGGGAGTTGTCCCAATGCAGGTGTGACAAATATTACTGTGTCGAAGGGGAAGAGGTTTCTACCTTTGTATCATCCAAAACAAAAAAGCTATGAGTACGCAAGCCAAAACATTTCAAGAGTTGATCGATGGAGACACTCCCGTGTTGGTGGACTTCTTTGCGGTATGGTGTGGGCCTTGCAAGATGATGCAGCCCATCCTCGAGGATACGAGCAAGCAATTGGGAGGACAAGTCAAAATCATCAAAGTCGATGTGGACAAAAATCCCCTAGCAGCGAGCAGATTTCAGGTAAGGGGGGTGCCCACCCTGATTTTATTCCACAAAGGAAAGCCCGTCTGGAGACAGTCCGGAGTGGTGCCTGCCCACCAGTTGGTGCAGATCGTCAAATCCAATCTCGTGACTAATGCCTGAAGCCAATGTGACAAAAGTCGTTTTCAGCAATGAAGCGCTTGCCTAATTTTGACTTGAAATAGTGAAGAAACCTAAAAAGACAGCCATATGAAAATCGAACAAATCTATACCGGATGCCTCGCCCAAGGAGCCTACTACATCGAGTCCGATGGGGAGGCAGCAGTCATCGACCCTTTGAGAGAGGTGCAGCCCTACATCGAAAAAGCCGAACGTAGAAATGCCAAAATCAAATACGTCTTCGAGACGCACTTTCACGCGGACTTTGTGTCCGGGCATAAGGATCTGGCGGCAAAAACCGGCGCCAAAATCGTGTATGGACCTACTGGAATGAAGATGGGTTTTGACGCCATCGTCGCCGAGGACAATCAAGAGTTTACATTGGGTAAAACCAAAATCCGCGTTATCCACACACCAGGCCACACCATGGAGTCGGTTTGTTACCTTTTGATCAATGAAGAAGGAAAAGAGGAAGCGATCTTCACCGGAGACACCCTGTTCATCGGTGATGTCGGTCGCCCCGATTTGGCCCAGAAGGTGGTGAAAGACCTGACTCAAGAGAAATTGGCCGGGCACCTTTACGACTCCTTGCGCAACAAGATCATGCCCTTGTCAGATGATTTGATCGTCTATCCTGCCCATGGTGCGGGCTCTGCCTGCGGCAAAAATATGAGCAAAGAGACCTCGGATTCTTTGGGCAACCAGAAGAAAACGAACTACGCGCTTCAGCCCATGAGTAAGGAGGAATTCATCAAGCAGGTGCTCACCGGCCTGACACCGCCACCCGCCTATTTCCCCCAAAACGTCATGATGAATATCCAAGGATATGACAGCATCGACGAGGTGCTGGAAAGAGGGGAGAGACCCTTGTCCCCGGAGGAATTCGAAGCCGCGGCCAACGAGACCGGTGCGCTGATCTTGGATACCCGTGATGCGCAGACCTTCGCGAAGGGCTTTGTCCCCAACTCCATCAACATCGGCATAGACGGAAGTTTTGCCGTGTGGGTAGGAGCGATGATTCCCGACCTAAAGCAGGAAATCCTCGTCGTAGCCGAAGAGGGAAGGGAGGAAGAAGTGATCACCCGACTGGCGCGAGTGGGTTATGACTACGCCATCGGATACCTGAAAGGCGGTTTCAAAGCCTGGGAGAAATCTGGAAAGGAAGTGGACTCCATTACTTCCATCACGGTGGAGGAGCTTGCGAAAATCAAGGAAAACGATCCGGATATCCATATTCTGGACGTCAGAAAAAACTCTGAGTTTTTGTCCGAACACGTGGTCGATGCCGAAAATGCGGCTTTGGACTACATCAACGACAGTATGCTCCAAGTGGACAAGGACAAAACCTACTACGTGCACTGTGCTGGCGGATACAGATCCATGGTATTCAACTCCATCTTGAGGGCGAGAGGCTACGACAACCTGATCGACGTCTCGGGTGGATTCAAGGCCATCAAAGAATCCGGCAAGTTTGAGGTGTCGGACTATGTCTGCCCAACCACGCTGCTGTAGTCTGAGTAGCTAGTAGTTGGTATCAAGTAGCTAGTAGCAAGATGTGAGTGGTGGGTAGTAAGTGGTGAGTAGTGAGTAGTAGTACCACTTACCGTTTACTGCTTACCACTTACTACTGACTACTCCCCGACCTCCCGTCTCATACATTTCCAATCTCCCTGATTTCCAGATATTCATGAACACCTTTCTTCAATGGCTTTCCCAGCCCTGGCCTTGGTATGTGGCCGGGCCAATGATCGGGCTTACCGTTCCGGCATTGCTGATTTTGGGAAATAAAACCTTTGGAATCTCCTCCTCCCTTAGGCACATCTGCGCGGCCTGTGTGCCAGCGGGAATTCCCTTTTTTACTTACAACTGGAAAAAGGAAGCGTGGAACCTGCTCTTTGTTCTCGGTGTGGGAATAGGGGGATTTCTGGCGACGAATTTCCTCGCCAACCCCGACACCATCGTGATCTCAGAAGCTACCCAGAATGATTTGGCGGCCTTGGGCATTACGGACTTTTCCGACCTGATGCCAGCTGAGATCTTCTCTTGGGAAAATCTCCTCACCGCAAAGGGCTTTCTGTTTTTCGTCTTCGGAGGCTTTCTGGTTGGTTTCGGCACGCGCTACGCAGGAGGCTGTACTTCTGGGCATGCGATCATGGGGATCAGCTCCTTGCAGTGGCCTTCGGTCATCGCCACGATCTTCTTTATGGTCGGCGGATTCCTGATGACCCACGTGCTGATGGAGCCATTGATGAAACTTGTAGGATTCTAAAAAACTGAACATCATGTCAAAAGTAGCAGTAAAAAATATAGTAGCCGAGGATCCAAACTGTGTCGCTCCCAATCTGCGGAAAGACCACGACAAAGGCTTAGAACTCTTAAAATACCTGGTTTTGGGAACGCTTTTCGGGATTGTGTTTGTGAAAGCCGAGATCATTTCCTGGTTTCGGATTCAGGAGATGTTCCGTCTCCAGTCCTTCCACATGTATGGCGTGATCGGTTCGGCAGTGGTGACGGGGATGATTTCCGTGCAACTTATCAAACGTCTAAACATCAAGACTATCCATGGAGAATCCATTGTGATTCCAGACAAAGTGTTCAAAAAAGGCCAAGTCATCGGCGGATTTATCTTCGGCTTGGGCTGGGCGATCACAGGCGCTTGTCCAGGACCGCTCTTTGCCCAGATTGGTAGCGGCTATACGGTCGTTCTAGTGACCCTGATATCCGCTTTGGCCGGAACCTGGGTATACGGCAAATTTGCCGATAGATTGCCGAATTGATGAACGATGTGCAATGAACCTCTCCAAAGTTTCAGGTTTTGGAGAGGTTTTTTTGTACCCCAGTGAGTGTGTACACTCGCTTTTTTTGGTTTAGCCGCAATGGAAGAAGCTTAGGGGAGCTTTGGCCAATTGCAAATTGGAAGGGATGGGGGAGTAGAGAATGGCAACGTTTTGGGGCTTTGCGTTCGGGCGGGAAGTTGAAGCACAAAAGCTGATATTATTACTAATGTTCAATTGAAAAACTGCTGTTGAGTTTTATAGGGCGTTTTTTTATTCATCAATGTCTTCAAATGTTATTTCACTGTCGCTTTTACTAATTGATATTCTTCTAAAAGTCGGTGCATAACCTTCACGTTCACTTGGTTCAAAATATTCTCGAACAAAGGAGTTTTCTGTCTCATAATTCTGAACGACTTTTTTACCGAAATATCTGTCAGGAGCTGGTTGATACATTAGTGTCTCAATGGAACCATTGCCCGATTTAAAATTGTCTGCACTTTTAATATTAGCGATAGCATTTTGTTTGTCACGTTCTGATATTTTTAATGTAAATGTGTGATAGTAGTCGCCAATTGCTGACATAGATTCATTCTTTAGTAATTCAAAGTCATCTGTCAGTTTAATGTCTTGTTCTTCGACTAAGTCTTTTGCGTTGTTCTTGGTGAAAAGTTGGTCTTCAAATGCAATGTAAAGTCCTATTGTCAAAACAAAAAGTCCGTATGCAATTGTCAAATATTTGGCAGTTTTTGGATAGGCGAGTTTTTTAAGGATAAAATAGAAAAGTAGTCCAAGTCCAATTGGAATACCAATGAACACTAAAATTAAAAGTCCTATGAATAGTATTGAGTCCAAATATTTATTGTCTGTTAGTTGTCGTCTTAAAATGCCCTATATAACATTTGCATAAGCCCCACGCGCCCGTTCGAGTGTCGTATATATCCGTTTTGGACGGAAGTGGAAAGCTCTTCGGCAGCGGCTGAAACATTTCCCTAAAGATATCAGAGTTCTTGAAAACGAAACGATCTTTTTTACAAGATGGAGCGTTTTTCCTTTTTGGCTACTGCTGTACCCTTTTTGCCTACCGCTGTACCCTCAGAGGGTAGTCGGGTACCCTTTTTGGCTAGAGCTGTACTCTCCGAGGCTACCGCTGTACCCTTTTTGGCTAGAGCTGTACTCTCCGAGGCTACTGCTTTACTCTTTTTGGCTACTGCTTTACTCTTTTTGGCTACCGCTGAACCCTTTTTGCCTACTGCTGTATGCTTTTTGGGTACAGGTCGAGCCTTTTTGGAGACAGCTGTACCTTTTTTGGGTACAGGTCGAGCTTATTTGCTGACAGTTCTACCTTTTTTGGGTACAAGTCGAGCTTATTTGCTGACAGCTCTACCTTTTTTGACTACAGGACTAGCTTCTGAAGGTAGTTTTAGAGGCTCTAATCTTTAAAAATAGCCGAGGTGCATAACTTTCCCCTTTGGACCATTCTTCCGTCGCCTGTGCTGAGCTCGGCCGGTGAGTTTGCTGAAAAGTGTCGAAGCATCCGCCCCACCCAACATCGGACATCCAATATCCTCCCCCGACAAGATCCGGAACCTAACTGCCTCCCAACACCTACCCAAAAACCTTCTTGATTATAAACCTGATCAGCAGAATGATGGTGATCAGAATGGTACCCACGATGACGAACTCCATTTCTTTTTTTGACAAAACTACAGTCTCTAGGCAATAGTTTGGTCCGCTGCCGATTCTTTCCTGTTTTGCGGGGCAATTTGGCTATCTTCGCAGCGCCATCAAACCTACCCAACTACCTCATGAATTATCTTTCCAAACGCCGTGTGGCCGTCGGAGCGATGTTTTTTTTCGTCGGCCTCTGCTTTTCCACCTGGGCCTCCAGAATTCCCGACATCCAGACCAAATTCGGCCTCTCCGAGGGGCAACTGGGCACGCTGCTGCTCTTTCTGCCCATAGGGTCCGTCATCGGCCTGCCCATTGCAGGCTGGGCGGTCCATAGATTTGGCAGCCGCGCGGTGATCCTGACCGGAGGTGTAGCCTATGCGCTTACCCTGCCGCTGATCGGGTTGAGTCCCTCTACTTGGATACTGCTACCCGTTCTGGTATGCTACGGCATGCTCGGCAATGTGATGAACATCTCCATGAACACCCAAGGGCTCGGGCTGGAAGACCAGATGGGAAAGAGCATCCTAGCTTCCTTCCATGGTCTCTGGAGTCTTGCGGGATTTACCGGAGCGGGACTGGGTGGGGCGCTTATCCTGCTTGGACTTAGCCCGGCGCAGCACTTTGGGGTGGTGTCGGTGATTTCCCTGTTGATCATTTTCTTTTCCAAAGGTCTCATCTTGAAGGAGGAAAAGTCCTCTGAGGGGAGTGGGCTGGTGCTGAAAAAACCCGATGCTCTGTTGCTGCGTGTCAGCTTGATTGCCTTTCTCGGCATGATGAGCGAGGGCTGTATGTTTGACTGGAGCGGGGTGTATTTCAAGAAGGTCGTGCTGGCCGATCCCGAGCTCGTCGCGCTGGGCTATGTAGCCTTCATGGGCGCCATGGCCTCGGGTCGCTTTGTCACGGACAAGCTGGCCGCTCGCTATACCAAGGTGGCGGTCATCCAAGTCAGTGGATTTCTGATCTTTGTGGGCTTGATGCTGTCGGTGATCTTCCCGACCGTGTGGGCGGCGACTGCGGGATTCCTGCTGGTGGGGCTGGGCGTGGCCTCGATCATCCCGCTATCCTATGGCATTGCGGGCCGATCCAAACTCTACTCGCCGAGCGTGGCCCTGGCCTTGGTATCCACGATCTCCTTCTTTGGCTTTTTGCTGGGTCCTCCGCTGATCGGATTTGTCGCGGAATTATTTGACTTAAAAACTTCATTTGCCTTGGTGGCAATGTGTGGAATGGGTATTTTGGTGCTCTCAAGCTTTCGAAAGAAAGTGTTTTTGATCCCACCCAAGTTCCCAAAGAAAGCCGCCGTATGATCTTAACTGAAAGCTTCCAGTTTACCAAATCATTTGAAGTAGGTTCATTTCAAGTAAAACCCGAAGGAAATATCCGGCTAAGTTGCCTGGCCGATTTGTTTCAGGAGATCGCTTGGGCACATGCCGATTCGGCGGATTTTGGAAGAAATCTCAGCGAAATCAATCTGATGTGGGCCTTGGCGCGGTTGGAGATTGAGATTCTTGAGTTTCCCAAGTGGGGCGATTCGATCCGTTTGTTTACAGGTTCCAAAGGCGCAGACAAGCTTTTTGCTTTTCGTGACTTTATGGTGGCGGATCAAAATGACCGGATCTTGGTTCGTGGAATGTCCTCATGGCTGCTGCTCGACACCTCGACCAAGCGCATCCAAAAAGCCGAGTCCGTGCTGCCTGCTGCACTCTATGATCCCAATATGAAGCCCGATCACCAACCCCAAAAGCTGGTCGCCAAGGGTGAAGTAGTGGCGAGGGAGCTGGTCAGGGTGCGCTTTTCCGACCTGGATCTCAACTATCATGTCAACAATACGAGCTATATCCGCTGGGTGGAGAACTTTCTGGCAGACCGGAAAATCTTCCCAAGTGAAATTGCAATCAATTACCAAGCGGAGTCCTTTGGGGGCGACCAGGTAGAACTGCGGCTCTATGAGGGTTCATCCAAAAGCTTCGTCGAGGGTAGAATAGGGGAAAGGCTGGTCTTCATCGTCGCTTTTTGAACATTGGCCCACGAGGACTACTTTTTGTTTGTCTTCGCCGATGACTGATTTTTTGTTTTTGGACAAAGGGAGAGTGATCCTTGTCACAGTTTTCAACCGGGGTAAATCGGATTTTTGTACCTTAACTTGATGCTAGTATTGAGATGAAAGGTCCTTTTGTCAAACTGATTTCACTGTTGACTGGATTGCTAGGGCTTACCGCAGTCATGACGGGAGTAATCGGCGTCATAGTCTACCTGGCCTACTTCGGGATTGGGCTTCCAGAGAAAAACACAGAGCAGACAAAGGAGCCAATTCCCGCTCCCGCCATTGTCTCCAAAGCCCTTTTGGACCCCCAGGGACTTTGGCATGCACCTGACTGGAACACCGTAGAGTCGGAGTCCAATGCTGCCGAGATCAAGTACGGCAGAGAACTCGTGGCGAATACTTCGGAGTTTTTGGGTCCCAAAGGTAAAGTGAAGGCGATGTCAAACGGGATGAACTGCCAAAACTGCCACCTCAACGCGGGCACAGCTCCGCTCGGAAATAACTACGGATCTGTCTTTTCGACCTATCCCAAAATGCGGGCTCGGTCGGGGACCGAGGAAGATATCGAGAAGCGCATCAACGATTGCTTTGAGCGTAGCCTCAATGGCGAAGCTTTGGAACGGGACTCGAAAGAGATGAAGGCCATGGTCGCTTATATCAGCTGGGTAGGAAAGGAAGTTCCCAAAGGCCAATCGGCAAAAGGGGCTGGAATCTATGAGGTTCCCCTCCTTGACCGGGCCGCAGATCCCGTGCGAGGAAAGCTGGTGTATGACCAACATTGCATCAGCTGCCATCAGGCAGATGGGCAGGGAGTGGCTAAGCCGGACGGAACGGGCTACCTCTATCCGCCGCTTTGGGGAGCGCACAGCTATAATTCTGGGGCTGGTCTTTTCCGACTTTCTAGATTTGCAGGCTATGTCAAGGCCAATATGCCGCTTGGGGTAACCTTCGAAAATCCCATCTTGAGCGATGAGGAGGCTTGGGATGTGGCAGCTTATATAAACAGTCTGGATAGACCAATGAAAGACCTGTCAAAAGACTGGCCGGATATTTCCAAAAAGCCCATGGATCATCCTTTTGGGCCATACTCAGACGAGTTTACTGAAGAGCAGCACAAGTTTGGTCCGTTTAAATCAATTCAGGAAGCAAAAGCCAAGTCCAAATGAGTGTGAAGTGGTTTGGTTTTGTGGCATTCCTTCTGGGAATCCAAATCTCGTTGTTTGCGCAGGAATCGGAGCCTAAATTGGAAGTTCACCCCGATCTGCATTTCCGCAGTTTTTGGATGAGCACATCCTATCCAAGTGAGGATCTGAAGGACGACTATGCGCTGGGCATGAGCCTGAACTTGGGAGTGAAGCTCACTTACCGACAGCATTGGAGATTTCACCTTGGCTATCGCACCTTTGCCAATGTCACCAGCTCCGATATTTGGAATCCCGACCCCACGACGGGCCAAGGCAACCGCTATGAGACGGGCTTGTTTGACTTGCGGAATCCGACAGATCGTCTTTTCGGGAAATTGGAGACCGTTTCCTTGGAGTATTTCGCCCAAAAAATCAGCATCAAAGTCGGAAGGATGGGGATCAATACCGACTGGGTCAATGCACAGGATGGAAGGCTTTCGCCTACGGCAATTGAGGGGGCTTATCTGAAATACCAGTCTAATGCCAAGTGGGATATCCAGACTTGGGTGATTGGTAAAATGAGCATCCGGGGAAGCAGCGACTGGCTTGGAATCGGAAATACGCTAGGCATTTTTCCCGTTGGAAGGAATGAATCGGGCACCGCATCGAAGTACTATGGAAATACGGATAGCGACTGGCTGGGAATTGTCGAGGTCGGTCGATCCCTCGGCGATGAGGCAGGGCTCAGCTTTTCCCAGACGCTGGCGGACAATCTATTTTCGACGACCAGTCTTGGATTTGAAACCACTAAAAGCCGTGGAGAGGGGAAATGGAATGTCGGGGTGAAGGGAAGTCTTCAGGTGGGCGTAGGGGACGGCGGCAATCCAGACCCGCAATTGCGCTATAAAAATCCCGAAGACTTCAACTATGCTGTTTCCGGTAGGATTGGATGGGCAAATTCCCGCTGGACCACCCACTTAAACTATACCCATGTAGGCGGAGATGGCCGCTGGCTGAGTCCAAGAGAATGGGGTAAAGATGCTTGGTACACCTTCATCCCCCGGGAAAGAAACGAAGGATACGGTCAGGTAGATGCCTTGGTATGGTATGGGGAATATAGGATGGACAAGGTAAACACGCTTGTCTATGCCCATTTTGGTTTGCATTGGCTTTCCGACGCTGCCGATGCTCCGGCCAACAAATACAATTTCCCCAGCTACCGTCAATTGAATCTAGGGATGAAATACCAGCCTAGGGCTATCAAGAGACTGGACATCCATGTTTTGATGACGGCCAAGTGGCCGATTTCCTCTCAAGATCTAGCTCCAATTCAGATCTACAATAAAGTTGACATGTTGCATATCAATGCGATTTTGAACTGGAAATTGAACTAGACGATGACGCGGCAATCTGCTAAATCTCCGAGGGCTGAAAAAGCCAAGTATTTAGCGGAATTAGGAATTGACGATTGGATTCGTCACCTTTGTCACGTCGAAGAAATGTTTTCGATACTTGACATCCAAGTTAGCATCGGTGATACGCCTGCCCAAGTAGCAAATCAAGAGTTCTCCAAAAAGGTTTTATTCTTCTTCTTCTACTTCTTTGATTCAGCAAATGGCCCGTCCATTTCAGGAGTTGAAAACTGCAGTTAATAATCCTTTCGAGAATCCAAGATTTCCTTTTACTTAAAACAAGCCATTATCAAGACTATCCGATTTTCGGAATCAGAACTTTCTGATTTCTCCCTCACTCTCAGAAGCAGAGTAAATTCTTATTTCAAATCTTCCCAAAAGTCAAAGTTTGCGAACCGCGAAATGTTCATCAAGACAGTCGTCATGATGAGCCTTTACCTCGTTCCCGTCATTCTGGTGATCACCGGCGTGGTGGATCAGACCTGGCAGCTCTTTGCATGTTTTGTGCTTAGCGGTTTTGGCATGGCCGGGATCGGAATGGGAGTGATGCACGACGCGATTCACGGTACCTATTCCAAAAATCCCCTGATCAACAAACTGCTTGGCTACACCTTGAACATGGTCGGCGCCAACGCGACGGTCTGGAGGATACAGCACAACGTCCTGCACCATTCCTACACCAACATCTCGGAAGCCGATGATGATATCAATGCGCCGTTCTTTCTGAGGTTTTCCCCCAATGCGGAGAAAAACGCACTGCATCCCTATCAGCATTGGTACACCTGGTTTTTCTACGGCCTGTCGACCCTGTCGTGGGTGACTTCCAAGGATTTTATCCGCTTTAGACGCTATCACAAGATGGGCCTGTTTAAGGGGAAAAATATCTACAGAAACACGATTTTCAAGATATTGGCCTGGAAAGTGGCATATTATGCCTTTACCTTGGGAATGCCCATCGCATTTTCCCCATTTGGTTTGGGTGAGATTTTGCTGGCCTTTTTGGTTTTACACTTTGTCACAGGCTTGAGTATTTCCCTGGTTTTCCAGACTGCTCACATCATGCCTGAAGTCAATTTTCCGCAGGCGGATGAACACGGCATGGTGGAAGGCGAGCGCATGCTGCACCAATTGGCCACCACATGCAACTATTCAGAGAAAAGCCGGGTTTTCTCCTGGATGATCGGCGGGCTAAACTATCAAGTAGAGCACCACTTGTTTCCGGATATTTGCCACGTGCACTACCGGCAGATCGCCCCGATCGTAAAGGCTACGGCCGAAGAGTTCAATATTCCTTATCATTCAAAAAAGACATTTTTTAAAGCTTTACAGGCTCATTTCAAGATGCTGTATCTTCTGGGTAACGCAGAAATGGTCCCCGCTAAAGCCTAAAC
>CAZTJM010000085.1:0-18978 GCA_964613865.1 uncultured Limnohabitans sp.
GTGGGATCTAAGGGATTCGAACCCATGACCTCTGCTCTGTCAAAGCAGCGCTCTAAACCAGCTGAGCTAAGATCCCGGTTTGTGGATGCGAATATATCCAAATGGTGCAGGTTTCAAAAACCCCAAGGCCCTTTTGCCTAAAGAAAACTTTCCCGCAGGTATTTCGCCGTATAGTTCTCCTCCTCCTGGGCCATATCCTCCGGCGTGCCGGCAAAGGTCAGATGCCCACCTTTGTTTCCTCCCTCCGGACCCAAATCGATCACCCAGTCCGCAGACTTGATGACTTCGGTATTGTGCTCTATGATGATCACCGAGTGTCCTTGATCGATTAGAGCGTTGATGCTATGGAGGAGTTTGCTGATGTCATGGAAGTGCAGGCCGGTCGTCGGCTCGTCGAAGATAAAGAGAATATGGTCACCAGATTTCGTGCCTCCTTTTCCCAAAAAAGACGCCAGCTTCACCCGCTGGGCTTCCCCGCCCGAGAGCGTATTGGAACTTTGGCCCATGCCGATATAGCCCAAGCCTACTTCCTGTAGAGGCTGGAGTCGGTTGATGATTTGGGTTTTTCCCTTGAAAAATTCCAAAGCCTCATCGATCGTCATTTCCAAGACTTCGGAGATGTCCTTGTCCTTGTATTTGACTTCTAGGATCTCATTCTTGAAGCGCTTGCCCTTGCAGGACTCGCAGGTCAGATGGATGTCCGCCATGAACTGCATCTCTACCGTCGTGGTGCCCTCGCCTTGACAAGCTTCACAACGCCCTCCGTCTACGTTGAAGGAGAAAAAGGCAGGCTTGTAGCCACGTTGTTTGCTGAGCGGCTGCTCGGAAAAGAGCGTGCGGATAGCGTCATACGCTTTCACATAAGTCACCGGATTGGAGCGGGAAGATTTTCCGATCGGGTCTTGGTCGACAAATTCCACTTGTGTGATACGCTTGTAGTCGCCTTCTATGCGGTCGTATTTTCCGCCTTCGTCGATCACCGTCCCGAGCATTTTGCCCAGAGCCGGATAAAGCACTTTTTTGATCAAAGTGGATTTTCCCGAGCCGGAAACCCCCGTCACGCAGGTAAGCGTATTGAGCGGAAACTGGACGGTGAGGTTTTTGAGGTTGTTTTCCCGAGCGCCTTTTACCGTGATGGAATCCTTCCACTTGCGATTGCCGGATTTCTCGAAGATCTTCTCCTCCCCGCGCAGGTATTTGGCGGTATAGGTATTTCCGGAGGTGATCAGGTCTTCGATTTTTCCCTGAAAAAGAAGCTCTCCCCCATGTACTCCCGCATCAGGCCCAATGTCAATGATCTGGTCTGAGGCTTTCATCACTTTGTCTTCATGCTCCACCACGATGACTGTATTGCCGAGGTTTTTGAGGGATTTCAAAACACCCACCAAGCGGTCCGTATCTCTGGGATGCAGACCGATGCTGGGTTCGTCGAGAATGTACATGGATCCTACCAGCGCTGAACCCAACGAGGTCGCCAGTCGGATCCGCTGGTATTCTCCGCCGGAGAGCGTCGAGCTCAGGCGATTTAAGGTCAGGTACCCCAACCCCACCTGGTCCATGAATTCCAGGCGGCTAATGATTTCCTTGAGCAGGCGGTTTGCGACTTTGGCGTCATGCTCTGGAAGATCGAGCTTTTGAAAAAAAGCCAAGGCTTCGTCAATCGGCATCAGCACCAAGTCGGTGATGGATTTTCCTGCGATTTTCACATAGGAAGCATCCTTTCTCAGGCGCGTTCCCCGGCAATCCGGACAGACGGTGCGGCCACGGAATCGCGAAAGCATGACGCGGTACTGGATCTTGTAGGTTTTGCTTTCCAAATCTTCGAAAAAAGCATCCAAGCCTCTGAAGTATTTATTTCCTGTCCAGAGCAATTCCTGCTCTTTTTCTGTGAGTTGGTGGTAGGATCTGTGTATGGGAAAATCAAACTCGATTCCTTTTTTCAGTAGCGGCTCTAGCCAGTTTTTGCCGCTTTCCCCCCGCCAGGGAGCGATTGCGCCTTCATATACGGAGAGGTCTTTGTCGGGGATGACCAAGTCGCGATCGATGCCCAAGACATTGCCAAAACCTTCGCAGCGCTTGCAGGCCCCGTAGGGATTGTTGAAAGAGAAAAAGTTGACCGAAGGCAGCTCGAAGCTCATCCCGTCCAACTCAAAACGGTCTGAAAAGGAGCGGGTTTCCACGTCGGGCACGGTAATCTTACAGTCTCCGTGCCCTTCGAATAGGGCCGTCTGCACCGAATCGGCGATTCGGAACTGATTGTCTTCGTCGTCCTTGATCACCGAAGCCCGGTCGATCAGGATTTCATATTCCCCTTTTTTGACCTTCTTTTCTCCCAAAAGGTCCTCGACAAAGAACACCTCCCCGTCAATCAGAATCCGGGTAAAACCTTTTTGTAGCAAAAGCTCCAGCTCCTGCTCGATCTTGCGTCCTCTGGCCACTTGGAGGGGGCAGGAGATCATGACTTTGGCGCCTTCGTCAAAAGAAAGAATGTAGTCCACGATGTCTGTGACTGTGTGGTGCTTCACTTCCTTGCCAGAGATGGGCGAAAAGGTCTTGCCCACCCGCGCAAAGAGCAGCTTCAGGTAGTCATAGATTTCAGTTGTGGTGCCTACGGTAGAGCGGGGATTTTTGGTGCTGACTTTTTGCTGGATGGCGATGGCTGGGGCGACGCCTTTGATGTATTCGACGTCGGGCTTTTCCATCCTGCCAAGAAACTGCCGTGCATAGGAGCTCAAGCTTTCGACGTACATGCGCTGCCCTTCGGCAAAGAGCGTATCAAATGCCAAGGAAGACTTACCCGAGCCCGAGAGCCCCGTGACCACCACAAACTGATTTCTCGGAATTGCCACGCTCAAGCTCTTGAGGTTGTTGACACGGGCATTTTTGATGATGATGAATTCTTTTGGATCCAGGGAATCCAAGTCTTGGGAGGCTTTCGATTTGCTCAAAGTCATAGAGGGCAAAGATACAAAGTGAGTAGTGAAAAAGCAGGAAAGTGCCAGTCACTCTACATGCCTGCTGGGATTTTTACTTTCCTTGGTTGCGTTTTTGCCAGATTAGGAAAAGAAAGATTTATAAGTCGCAGAAATGTTATACTAAACGAATAAAATTTGTATTTTAAAGAGCTGATTTTCAAAATTCTATTAGAATTTGAAAATTTTTAGAAGGTTATCACTTAGTCATTTTTAAATGCCCATTTCGACTTACCGTATGATTTCCAAGGTGCGGGAGAGCTCCAGGTATATTGTCTATCAGGCAAACAGACTGGAGGATTCCCAACCCGTCACCATTCAAACCTTCCGCTCTCCTTATCCCAGTTTTAGGGATTTAAATCATATGAAGCACGAGTTTTCGATTTTGTCGAAGCTCTCCCATCCCAATATTATCCAACCGCTGAGCCTGGAAAGTCATGAAAATCTTCCCGTGTTGGTCAATGAGGGAGTTAGCGGTGTTTCCTTAAAAGTCCATCTGAAAAGAGGCCCCCTCCCAATTACAGAGTTTTTGACGATCGCGATTGGTATCACGCAGGCGGTATTATATCTGCACAGCAAAAATATCATCCATAAGAATCTAAATCCGGCCAATATTCTGATTCAGGGAAATGGGGAGGTCAAGGTGTGGGGGTTTGAATATGCGATAGAGCGAGGTCGGGATCTAAATTTTTCCAATGTGAGCGAAGCCTTGGAATTGGAGCTTCATTACCTTTCTCCAGAGCAAACCGGCAGAATGAACAGGCCTACAGACCATCGGTCGGATCTGTATTCCCTAGGGGCAATTTGCTTTGAAATGCTCCTTGGAAGGCCTGTTTTTCAGCTTCATGACCCTTTGGAACTAATGCACGCGCATCTGGCAGTATTGCCCGAATCTCCAAAAAGACTCCGGCCAGATATCCCGGAAATCCTCGACCGAATCATTCTCAAACTGCTTCAGAAAAACACCGAAGACCGATACCAAAGTTGCTCTGGACTGCTGCATGATCTCCAAATTTGCCAACAAGAGTATCATTCCCATCAGAGTATAACTCCGTTTCCCCTGGCGAGTCAGGATCATTTGGATCAGTTTCAGATTTCTTCAAAGCTGTACGGGCGTGAGGAAGAGCTCGAAAAAATGGGGGAGGTCTTTCAGCGGACACGCGAAAGCAAAGCAGAATTGGTCTTGGTGAGCGGATATTCCGGTGTGGGCAAGTCGAGCTTTGTACGGGAGTTTCAAAAACATCTGGATTCGACTGGTGGATTTTTTGTGTCGGGAAAATTCGAGCAATACCGCAAGAACCCACCTCTCAGTTCGCTCTTGTTGGCGCTGAATGATCTGGTGAGTCAGGTGTTGATGCTCAGTGAAGAGCAGCAGGACTATTGGAGAACCTTGGTGATGAAGGCTATTGGGAGTTCCGGACAACTGATTTTGGAAATCATGCCCGAATTAGAGCGGCTAATTGGTCCCCAGCCAAAGATACCCCCATTGCCGATTGCAGAATCAAAGAATCGATTCGATCAGGTTTTCAACAGTTTTGTCAGGGCATTTGCGAGAAAAGATCATCCTCTTTGCATTTTCCTGGATGATTTGCAGTGGTTGGACACCACCACCAGAAGATGGCTGGAGACCACGCTGGAAGATCCAGGGTTGAGTCATCTTCTGGTGATTTGTGCCTACCGGGAAAATGAAGTCTCCCCTTCCCATCCGATGATGCTGATGAAGGATAGGTTGAAAAACCATGATCTCAGGATTACGGAGATAGACCTTCAGCCACTTCCGCAGACTTCGGTCGAGCAGATTATCGGGGATTCTTTGGGGATTTCCCTATCTCAGAGCGCAGAATTGGCGGAGATTGTTTTTCGAAAAACTTTGGGCAATCCCTTCTTTATCCGACAATGCCTGCTGACTCTCTATGAAAATGGGGCCATTTACCTTTCTCCCGCTACCCATCACTGGACCTATCATGCCAAAAAGGCTCTAGAAGTGAAAATCAGCGACAATGTCGTGGAGCTTATGGCCGAATTGTTTCACAGGCTGCCAGCGGAAGTTCAGACTACACTAAAATTTGCCTCCTGTGTCGGGACAGTTTTTTCGATCGAAATCCTGAGTGTTTTGTTGGAAATCCCGGAAGCGGAGCTGGAAATGCAGCTCAAACTGGCCGAAAAGCTTTGTATCATCGAAAATCTCAAGAGCCGCGAACGAACCGGTGAGGGAGATTTTATTTTTCAACATGACAAAATTCAACAAGCTGCCTTGGGAATGCTTCCCGATCGGGAAAAAAAGCAAATTCGCCTAGCCATCGCAGAAACCATTTCTTCCAAATTGGGAGAGATAGAGCATACGGACTTTATCTACACCGTCACTGATCATTTCAATTTTGCCCAGAGCCTGATCCAAAACCAAGAGACACTCAAGCGGCTGGTACGTCTCAATCTTGCGGCTGGAATCCGCTCAAAAAATGCCAATGCCTACGAATCCTTTCTGAGTTACATCAAATCTGGGATGGATTTGATCGAAGAAAACCAGCTGGAGATGGACGGGAGTACTCTAAAAGACTTCTACCTCTATCGCGCGGAAGCGGAGCATTTGACAGGAAGCAACTATTCTGTGGAGGAATACTTTGACCAAGCACTCCAATTTTCCAACAACGTCCTGGAAAAAGCCCGGGTAATGATCCGCAAAATCCAGTATTACAACAATATCCGAAACTTCGAGGCAGCGTATCAGGCGTGTCGGGAAGCCTCCGCCGATTTGGGAGTGGCAATTCCGGAAAGGTTTTCAGCTCCGGCTTTGTTGATTGAGTTCGCAAAGTACAAGGTTTTAAAGGGGCGAAGGGAAGTAGATGAAATGATTGATTTGCCAGAAATGCGGGACGAAAAACTCAAAACAGCCATTTTGGTCATGGCTGCTGCGGGACAGTCGGCTTTTCAAATACGGCCCGAACTCTGCGTATTGCTCTGTGCGGTCATTGTCAATCTTTGTCTGAAGCATGGCAATACTTCCGGGGCATTTGTGGGATATCTTGGATTCGGTCCGGTCTTCCACAGTGGCATTTTGGGATTCAGGACCACCGGTTACAAGTTTGGAAAGCTGATCTTGGAACTGATTGAAAAATACCATGATTATGGCGGAAGAGCGGAAGCCTATTTTGTAACGGGCTACTTTTCCATACCATGGCGGCGACCCGCCTTGGAAATGGAGCAAAATTGGCAGACAGCCTATGAGGCGGGACTGGAAGCTGGAGATCAGTTTCACGCCAGCTGTGCGATTTGCGCCACTCTTCAGAGTCAATTTATGCGAGGAGTTCCGTTTGAGACGATCTTGGAAACCAGCAAGTCATTTCTGGATTATTTGCGGAGAATCCAGTCCGAGGAAGGCATCCTTACCCAAAACGCTGTAGTTCAAGCGATCAAAAATCTAAAAGGGCAAACAGAAGATAAATCTAGCTTCACTGACGGAAAATTCAAGGAAGACGATTATGTGGACAAATTAGCCCATTTCAATTCCAGGCACTTTGCGCATTTCTATTTTATCAACAAGATGCAGACCCTGTATCTCTGGGAACAATATGAAAAAGCACAGGAGATAGCTTTGGTTTCCGAGACTTATCTCAAAGATTCCCCGGGGATGCTTCATACAGCCGAGCATTATTTTTATCAGGGGCTGATTTTGGCTGCCAGAATTCCGGATTTGACAGGTTTGGAAAAGTTGAAGGCCAGCAGAAAACTCCAGGGGATCGTCCGGAAATTCACAACCTACTCTCTGCACTGTCCGGATAATTTCGAACATAAATATCACCTGCTCAAGGCTGAACTGAAGAAAACAAAGGGTAGGACCGATCTGGCCCAATCACATTATTACAAAGCCTTGGAGGCTGCCGAACAGTATCATTATCTGCAGATTCAGGCACTGGCAAACCGAAGGCTTTTTGGGTTGTTTCTGGAATCAGGGCAAAAGAAAATGGCGGCCATTCACCTCAATGATGCAGAATACCAATATGATTTATTGGGAGCCGATGGAATAGTCGATCTGATGGGATCTAAAAGATCGTTCGGTGATTTTTCTCCGAAAGAGCTCAAATTCGGAACGAGAATGCAAGCCGGGGACAAATCCATACGGGATATTTCTACCCAAGAACTGGATCTGAGATCGGTAATGAAGTCGACGCAGGCCATTTCCCAAGAAATCCGGCTGAAAGATCTTCTCAAAACGCTGATGAAGATCATCATAGAAAATGCCGGCGCTCAACGGATGGTGTTTCTGTTCAAAAATGGGCAAGACCTACTCGTACAATCAGAATCCTGTACCAAAGATCCGGAGCCGAAGCTGTTTAACAATCTCCCGCTGATCTATTTCACCGAGCTGTCCAAAGAGGTAATTCATTTTGTGGCCAAGACCAAAGAAAACATCATTTTGGACAATGCCAGCAAAGACGCCAGATTTTCCCGGGATCCTTACATCCAAAAAGAAGCATTGAAATCCATCTTGTGTGTTCCCCTGGTCAAAAAAGGAGAAGTCACAGGAATCATCTATCTGGAAAACAACCTGATCGAGGGGGCATTTACCAAAGAAAGGCTCGATCTGATAAATATTTTATCCAGTCAAATGGCCATCTCTCTGGAAAATGCCCTGCTCTACCAGAATATGGAGGATAAAGTCAGACTTCGAACCAAGCAGCTCCATGAGGAAAAGGAAAAGGCAGATAAGCTCCTCTTGAATATTCTGCCCCCTGACGTAGCCAGAGAGTTGATTGACCAGGGACAGTTTAAAGCGCGACATTTCACCAATGTCAGCGTGATGTTCACGGATATTGTCAATTTTTCACAAATCGGAGAGCAACTTTCCGCAGAGGATTTGGTGGCTGAATTGAACTATTTCTACTGCGAGTTTGACCGGATAATGGATAAGTACGGCTTGGAAAAAATCAAAACGATCGGGGATAGCTACATGTGTGCTGGTGGACTGAATCAAAATCAGGAATTTGACGTGGCAAATATCATTTTGGCTGCTTTTGAGATCAACGAATTCATCAGAATAAATCAAATCGAAAAACGAAGTTCAGGCGCCCCGGATATCTCTATGAGGATCGGAATCCACTCTGGGCCGGTGATCGCGGGGATTGTGGGGATCAAAAAGTTTGCCTACGATATCTGGGGTGATACGGTCAATATCGCCTCCAGAATGGAAACCAGCGGTCAAGCCGGGAAAATAAACATCAGTGGCGATACCTATCGGCTGATTGAGGATCGGTTCAGATTTATTCCCAGGGGAAAGATAGAAGTAAAAAACAAGGGGCAAGTGGAAATGTACTTTGTGGAGCCTTTGAATTGACCCCAAGCTCAGAAATGCTTGGGTAGAAAAAATTAAGTTTTTACACCAAAAACCCATAAATGATGAGCTATCTCAGTTATCCCAGAATCAATTTTTACGGGAGGTTTTTCACGGATCCTTCCACTGTTAACAATGACCCCACCCATTACATTGTGAGTGACGACCCTCCATCGCCCTGGCAAAATCCAGACGGATTGCATCAGTTTAAATTGGAGAATTGTACGGTAGTGTCTACCATTGGCCAAAACGGAGAGGTGACTGACCCGATAGTCAATTTGCCATTCATGACTACAAATACTCCCTCTCCAGCCAAAATCGCAGACCTGGATGTCTATCAACAAGGAGTCCCGACCATTTACGGCATGCAGGTCAGTATTCCGATTTCTTCTACTGTTAGTCTGACCGGAATAGTAGATCCTGCCGTGCTCAATCAGCTCTGGTGGGTGTCTGTATTGGCTACCCGCAGCTGGCAGGACTCAGATTATCTGATGGATAGTTTCGGCGGGGATATGAATGCTTGCGGGATTTTTCAGTCGGTCATCCGAATCCCTCAAGGTTCCTGGCCAGAGGATTCGACCTCACCGATTCTCCAGCAGCTTAGGGAAAGGACTACTTTAGAGGACGGGAACTACCTGATCTCTATGAGATTTGTGGTAGATGGCTATCGAAATGTTCCCGAGGACAAAAATTACCAAACAGGTAGAATTACAGGCTCCCTAGGACCAGTCCTCGGAAATGAACCCAGATACAATGCCGGAGCAAGATGGATGTGGGGAAGAGCTCAGGACAAATCCAATCCCTGGAACTGGCCCATGTTTAACAATGTCCAGTTTGTCGTTGATTTTTCCAGAAAACTTCTGATTCTGGATTTGGCCAATGGCATTTGCAGACAAAACGCCGGAGGAGCACCTGTGGATCTGGGAAATTTGACTGCCTGGATTGTACCCGAACAAGGAGATAAAGTATCCTTGGGGAATGTGGATTATTCGGAATTCTGTTACAACCTATATTCCCATATCGTGGAGATCCCCTTGACAGATGAGCAATTGGCTTTGGCTGAGAATTCACAAATTCAGTTGACCATGTCAAGGACGGACATTGGTCCCTCTTTAGTTTTCAGTGAAAATGTCGACCAAACAAATGTTGAGGTAGAGGTAAGGTCTATTCGGATTCCAGGTACTCCCGGGACAACCGCCACCACCAAGGTTTTTGTCAGTAAAATGTGCAACCCATTGCCTGGAAAACAGCTGACACTGGACATCATCAGTGTCCACGGGGATACACCCGGAGCCACAGTACCACCAAGCAATCCCGGAAATACCCCACAAGCTATTGGTGCTATTTCTGCCAGTATTTCTCCCACGGATAGCAATGGGTATGCGACAGTGACCATCGAAGTTCTTACGGATCCTGGTTTTAGAACTCCACTCTTGGATGGACAACTCTACTTCATCAATCTATATGATCCAGCTGAGCCCGTGCCCATTTCCCCTTCCCAAAGTTCTATAATTTCCTGTCTGGCTTGGTCGGACTACCAGGTTAATGAAAACCCAACTTGGGAAGACGTTCAGGAGATTTTGGCTGGGTATGTCAAACTCTTTCCGGGGATGAACAAAAAGATCAATTTTAGCGATTTCCCCACCTTTCAGACTTTTGCGCTGAATCCACCCTGGCAGGCCTATCAAGTTCCCCCTCCAAATGGACCCTTGGGGATTGAACGAGGTGCTATAGGATTTTATTTGTCCCGGGATATTACCGATCCCAGATACATGCCGGTCACCAGAGATCTTTCTCCTGCCAAGCAGATGACCCTTTTTCATTATATCAAAAATTTGATCCAAACACCCATCGTCCCTCCTAACTCATGAAAAATTTTCTAGCCTTTATTCTATCGCTTGGATTGGGAATGGCTCTAATTTCCAGCTGCTCACCAAGGGAAAATTCCGATTCTGAAAAAGAAAATCAAAGTAAGAATGTTGCAGGGCTATTGGATTCAAACGCCGTTGCAGGGGCTCTTCCTTTCACTATTGAATTTGAAGAGAAAACCTTTACCGGAAAACCGGATTTGCCTAGGCTACAGTCTTACGTCAGTGCGGTCACCCAGGATGGACAGTTATTAGTCGCCGGGGGGAGGAGACAGGGGCTTCATACCTTTAATGGCGCTCCAGGAATAAACTTTGTAAAAGACAGCGCAAATAATTTTTTATTTGTCATCGACCCCAACTCAGGAGACCAATGGTCATTTGATGTCAATCAGTTGAGCGGGGATTATTCCGCTCCCCTTCAGTCCACTAACCTTCAGTCCTATCTGGATGAAAGTACCCGTCAAATGTATGTGGTGGGCGGCTATGGTTGGAAATCAGATGGAAGTAACATGAAGACCTTCGGAACAGTCATTCGTTTTCATTTGGAGGACATGGCAAATGCCATTAAAAGCGGAGCAAATGCTCAGACAGTTCAGTCCCTGATGAGTATCGGCAACGATGACCGTTTGGCCATTACAGGAGGTGAGTTACTGATGCTCAACGGGAGTTTTTACCTGGTCTTTGGACAGCGATTTGACGGACAATACCGGGCCTTTGGAGGATCGGATTTTACCCAAGAATATTCCAATCAGTTCAGGACATTTCGGCTTGATCCCCAAACTCTAAAAATATCTGTTTACGGAGCAGGGACCAATTCAGGGGCAGACCAGCCATTTCATCGAAGAGATGGAAATATTTTTGAAAGTGTAGACCCCAAAACAAGTTCGCCAATCATTATGGCTTTGGGAGGTGTGTTTAAGCCAGGGATCATTGGCGCGTATGATTATCCCATCTATATTTCAGGACCCGGATCGGCCAGCATGGACTCTACTGTGCATCAGAGATTTAGCCAGTATGAATGTCCGGTAATTCCGATCTACTATGCTTCGGAAGAGGATACATCCGTCTATCATACCTTATTTGGGGGAATCAGCGCCTATTATTATCACCAAACTCCCGCCCAAAAAGCAGCTTTTGATACTGTGACGGTTCAGGGGAGGAATGACGGTTTTCCCTTTGTGTCGGATGTCAGTACCTTCCAAAGATCTTCCAATGGGACTTATCAGGAATTCATTCTACCGGAACCTATACAAAACAACCGACTCTTGGGCACCAGCATTCCATTTATCAAAAATCCGGCTTTGAGTGCAAATGGGCAGGCTTTTGACAATGGAGTATTGCAGCTCAATAATTTCCCGGAAGGAAGTAAAGTTTTGGTGGGATATATCTATGGAGGTATCGAAGCGGAATTTCCCTTACCTCTGCAACCCAATCATGGGACATTTGTATCAAATTCTCTTTTTGCAGTCTATGTGACCAGAACACCATCAGCGGCAATACCAGCTAGTTTTGCGACCAAGGCTCGAGATGGATCTCCTTTGACTCAACTACCCCATTGATTTTTGGGGAGAAAAGAGAATTTCCCCCAGCGGATCTTTATTACGAACCTTTCTTGAGTTGACCGAAAATTTCGCTAATTCGGGCCATGGATTTCCAATTTCTTCTGGACGGACTGGCCGAAGGGCTGCGCAATATGACTTGGCTGGAGGGAATCGCCGCTTTTTTTGGGATTGCCTCGGTTTTCTATTCCATGCGCGAGCATATTTGGGTCTATCCGACAGGTTTGATTTCTACTTCGATCTACGTTTGGATATGCTTTGAATATAAGCTCTACGCCGACATGGGCATCAATGCCTACTATTTTGGTATGTCAATCTACGGCTGGTATGTCTGGACTCATCCCAAAGAAGATCAAGTCAAACTTCCCGTGACCTGGCTATCCGGCAAGGGATGGATTTACTCGGCGATTCTATTTGCTGTTTCCTACGCCGTACTTTCCCAGGTTTTGGCAAATTTCACCGACAGCGACGTGCCCTACTGGGATTCCTTCACCACTGCTTCCGCCTTTGTGGGCATGTGGCTGATGGCCAAAAAGAAAGTCGAAAACTGGTACTTTTGGCTGCTGACTGACCTGGTGGCGATACCCCTTTATTTTTACAAGGGCTTGTTGCTTACGTCCTTCCAGTATCTTGTTTTTACCATCCTCGCCACTCTCGGCCTGATCGCGTGGATCAAATCTGCCAAAACCCATGTCCAATCCTAAACGCATCCTTATCCTAGGGCCGGAATCAACCGGCAAGAGTACACTGGCGGAGGACTTGGCCAAGTATTTTGGCGAACCTTGGGTGCCGGAGTTTGCCAGGGAGTATCTGGAAAAAATCGAGCGGCCTTACCGATACGAGGATCTTTCGGAGATTGGAAGAGGACAAGTGGCCTCTGAGGATTTGCTTGCCGAAAAGGCAGAGAAATTTCTTTTTGTCGACACCGATCTGCGGGTGATCCACATCTGGTCTGAGCATAGATTTAGAAAGACAGATCCATGGGTTTTGGATCAAATGGCGAAGCGGAAGTATGATTTGATTTTGTTGACGGATACCGATTTGCCCTGGACACCTGATCCAATGAGGGAATATCCGGAGCTGGAGATGCGCCAGTATTTCTTCGAAAAATACCTGAATCTGGCCAAAGTAAGTGGCTTTCTCTATGCGGTCGTCTCAGGCGACCGTATTGCGCGACGGGAAAAAGCCATAGCGGTTCTTCAGTCGCTTTGACACACTCCTCACGCAAGAGCTATATCGTTTCGGCTAGTATTCGTTAAGGGGCGATGTCTTTTCCTATTCGGACTTCCCTACTTCTCACCACTTTCCCAATGCCAATGTCGCCGCCTCGACGATCCGCATCTGATCGGGATGATAGTTGTTGTTCAGCACGATGATGGTCTTGTTGTCTTCGATGAAGCGCACGATGATGGTTTTGTACCCAGGGTTGTCACCGGTGTGGAGCACCATCTTGCCGAAAGGGCTTTTGGGGTCTATCTCCCAGCCAAACCCATAGTAGCTGCGCCGGTTATCATTCAGGATAAAAGGCGCCATCGCCTCATCCAGCGTAGCCTTTTTCACCAACTTTTGAGAATAGAGCGCCTGATCCCATTTTAGCAGGTCTTCGGCATTGCTGCTGACTCGGCCGGGGCCTTTTCGGTTTCCCAGCCAGATGGTGTAGTCTGAGTCATGAAACTTGTTTGCGTTGACATAATTTCCCAGACTGTCTTTGAGATGTCCTGCGGCGAAGTTGACAACGGACACTTTTTCCTCCAAGCTTCGGATATCGGTTGACTCCATTTTCAGCGGCTTGAAAATCCAAGCTCTAGCAAGCTCTACGAAGTCCTTGCCACTCGCCTTTTCCACGATGCTTCCCAGTAAAACGTAGCCAGTATTGCTGTATTGGTACATTTCACCGGGGTCAAAGAGCTTTGGTGGCGCATAGCGGTTGAGGTATTCCAGGATTTCGGGATTGCCGGCGACCTTGCTTTTGTCCCAATGCTCGTCCATGATTGCCTGATAGTCGGGCAGGCCGCTGGTGTGGGTGAGCAGATGGCGGATAGTGATGCCTGCGTAGGGGATTTCGAGATACTTTTCCACCGGATCGTCGAAGTCCAGCAGACCTTTTTCCTTACAGATCATTATCAACATGGCGGTGAACTGTTTGGATACCGAGGCAAGTTCGAAGATATCTCGGCTTTGCAGCGGGACCTTTTCTTCAAAAGAGCGGTAGCCAATGGCTTTTTCCAGAAGGATTTCACCGTTCTCAGCTACCAAAACCACTCCCGAAAATCCGTTTGACTCGGCTTGGCTCAGGGCATTCTGAAGGATTTTTTCCTGGGAAAATGTTGGAGAAACAGAAACGAGAAAAAAGATCAATAGTAGAATTGGCCGGTGGATGTACATGGCATGAAGGGAGGGTTTGCGAATAAAAGATACCATTGTTGGATTGGTAATCCGAAAAAGTCCCCTCGGTTTTTTAAATTACCTCGAAAGCTTCGCTTGACTTTTGACATAAACCCTTTCAAATGCACCTTTTTGCTTGGTTTGCCTATTGCATCTTCGTCCTTCCTTTTGGAGGAGGGCCTTTTCCCCAAACGGATGACTTGAATTCGTCGGATACGACCTTTTACCAAAACCCCGTTTTTGAGCCGGTCTTGGCAGATCCCACCGTGATCCGTGTGGGCGACAGCTTTTACGCGTATGGCACAGAGGACAATTGGGGAGAGGAAGGTGGCTACCATCTGGTCTCTGTTTTGAAATCCAAAGATTTGGTTCATTGGGAGTATCAGCGGGACGCTTTTGACAAGAAGCCCGACTGGAAGCCCAAGGGAGGTATTTGGGCGCCGGACGTGACGCAGGTGGGCGATGAGTTTTGGATGTATTACTCTTTTTCCACATGGGGAGATCCCAATCCTGGAATCGGGCTGGCGAAATCAGCGTCGCCCGAGGGTCCTTTTGTGGATCAAGGCGTGGTGTTTTTTTCGGAGGAGATTGGGGTGAAAAATTCAATCGATCCCTTCTATTTGGAAGAAAACGGGAAAAAGTATTTGGTGTGGGGAAGTTTTCACGGCCTGTTTTTGACGGAGCTTTCTCCAGATGGGAAAAAGGCCGTCGGTGAAAAAGTCCAAATTGCGGGAAATCACCTAGAAGCGGCTTATATCCACAAGCGGAACGGATTTTATTATCTCTTCGGCTCTGCTGGGACCTGCTGCGAAGGAGCAAACTCCACCTACCGCATCCTGGTAGGAAGGGCTGAAAAGCTTGCCGGACCCTATGTAGATAAGTCGGGAGCCGAGCTTTTAGATGGAAAATCCGGATATCTGGTTTTGAAAGGAAGTCCTGGCGAACAAGGCGTAGCGGGGCCGGGCCACAATGCTGAAATCATCACGGACGACCAAGGTCAGGATTGGCTATTGTATCACGGTATGAACATCTCCAATCCCAAACTAGCCAACGGAACCAACCGGAGAGCACTTTTTTTGGACCCACTGATCTGGACTGAGGGTTGGCCCTCGGTCGCCGATAAAGTACCTGGATCAGGTAGCACAGCCGCCCCGGTTTTTGGCCGATAGTTTATATCAAAACGAATACTAAACAATACCCAAAAAATGACCCGATTTCTTCTCTCTGCGATTGTTTGTTTTTCCTTTTTTCTCAGTTCGGTGTATGCTCAGCAGCCAGGCATACTAAATCCAGTATTAGCGGGAGACCGACCCGATCCCACGTTGATCAAGGTTGGCGAATTTTACTACGCTTCTGCCACCTCCAACGAATGGGCACCACTTTTCCCCATTTTCCGGTCGAGAGACATGGTCAACTGGGAGGTAGTCAACTATGTTTTTCCCGAAGGAGCTCCTGCTTGGGCAAAAAACAACTTTTGGGCCCCCGAGCTTTCCTACGATGAGAAGCAAGAAAAGCTCTACGCCTACTACACCGCCCGGGACAAAAACACCAATCGCCTGAGTGTTGCGGTGGCAAGTGCGGATTCGCCGACTGGGAAGTTTCGTGACCATGGCCCGCTCGTGGCCCAAGAGCTGGGATCGATCGACGCATTTGAGACTAGGGATGAAAACGGTAAACTCTACCTGCTCTGGAAAGAAGATGGCAACTCGCGTGGACAGAAAACGCCGATTTGGGCACAGGAGATCAATGAGGACCGCACCCAGCTCGTTGGCGACAAGACAAAGCTCTTTGAAAACGATCAGCCTTGGGAAGGGGGACTGGTGGAAGGAGTGGCCATTTTTCGCAAAAACGGCTACTTCTATGCGACCTATTCCGCTCGAGGTTGCTGTGAAATTGACTGCGATTACGTCACTGGTGTAGCGAGAAGCAAAACGCTGCTCGGTCCTTGGGAAAAGTTTGGCCAAAACCCCATACAAATAGACAATGCGAGCTGGAAATGTCCCGGACACGGCACGGTGATCGAAGAGGACGGTGAGTTTTTCCTGCTCTACCACGCCTACAATACGGAGGGAAGTGTCTATGTAGGACGACAGGGAGTCTTGGAAAAAATGCGCTGGACCAAGGACCTTTGGCCTATCCTCCCCGATGAGGCAGCCTACGACCGCAAGCTGAGTTCCCTGGACTTTGAGGATGATTTCTCCAAAGGCTTGGACCCGATTTGGCAGTGGCGCGTGACACAGAAGATCGACTATAGTACCGACGAAAAGGGCCTGCACCTCCAAGCGTCAGAGGAGAACGAGGAACTGGGGACCTTGCTCGTCCAAGGCACCAAGTCCCTGGATTATCGCTACGAAGTGACGGTATTACCCGACCCACAGGCCGAAGCAGGCTTGGCGCTGATTGGCGGCGCAAATAATGGTTTTGGTGCCCCAGTTGCGGGAATTGGCGTCTCGGTGAAGGGAGACCGCCTCGTTCTCTGGGAAAGTATCGATCGAAAGCGAAGGGAAATTGCCAGCAAAGAAATTCAGGCTGAAGCCATTGGTTTGATCCTGGAAATCAAAGATGGCTATCGCTTACAGGCCAAAACCCTTATTGATGGAAAATTGGAGTTGATCGGTACCGAACAGGACGTGCGGCATCTGGTTCCATGGGGCATGGGTTTTCGGCTGGGTTTGGTGGCCAAGGGAAGTCCCGAATCCACCGCACACTTTAGGTCGGTTAAGATCAGTTATTGAGGCATTACTTTTACGGGAATTCGCTAGCTTTTAATCACTTAATCCAAAGATCATGAGAACTTACGTCGTTATACTCATATTTTTTCTCCTTGCACAACATGTCGAGGCCCAGCTCAATCAAGCTCAACGAGATAGCCTGAACCGCCTCACCCAGGCAGACCACCAGCTTATGCTGGAGCGACTTGGTATCGATGCGCTTCGAACCGGCCCCTCTGGGAATCCCCAAGCTCCCAATGCCGCCAATTCCGACGAAAGCAAAGTGAATTTGGTCAACATGCCCGACCCGCTGATTTTTGAAGATGGAAAAGCGGTAAAAAACAAAAAGGAATGGGGCAAGCGACGAGCTGAATTGTTCGAGCTTTTTGATCGAGAGATGTACGGCAGAACGCCCAAAAACCTGCCTTCCGTAAAATGGGAGCTGATTTGGGAAAAAGATTCTTTGATTGGCGGGATTTTGACGAGCTACAAAAAAATGAAAGGAATTGTGGATAACTCTGCGTTTCCGGACATTTCAGTCGTGATTGACTTCGACTACGCCGTACCCAAAAATGTGGATAAATCGGTTCCTCTGGTGATGGAATTTGGCTGGATTTGGCCTGCAGGGATGCAGCGTCCGCCAGCCCCTCCCGGCCCTACTTGGCAGGAACAGGTATTGGTGGAGGGTTGGGGATTTGGCGTGATCATACCCACCAGCTTCCAGGCGGACAACGGAGCGGGTTTGCGCTCTGGAATCATAGGTTTGGTAAACAAGGGAGAGCCAAGGAAACTGGATGATTGGGGAACCTTGAAAGCTTGGGCTTGGGGAGCTGGTCGGGCCCTTGATTTACTTGAAAAGGATCCCAAGGTAAATGCGAAAAAAGTGACGATCGAGGGACTTTCTAGATATGGCAAAGCAGCCCTAGTCACGCTGGCCTACGATTCCAGATTTGCTTTGGGTCTGATCGGCTCTTCGGGTGCCGGGGGAGCCAAGCTGTTGCATCGCGTTTTTGGAGAGCAGGTGGAGAATCTGGCATCGTCTGGAGAATACCACTGGTTTACACCTAATTTCATCAAATATGCTGGACCGTTAAGCCAAGACGATTTGCCGGTGGACGCGCATGAATTGATCGCGCTTTGCGCGCCGCGACCGATGTTTATCTCCGTGGGTTCTCCTACCGTGGAGGGACAGTGGATAGATGGCAAGGGCATGTTTGATGCGGCGGTTTTGGCTGGGCCCGTTTACGAACTTGTCGGGAAAAAGCCACTGGCCTTCACCGAATTTCCGCCAATCCAGACTTTGGTGGACGGGGATTTGGCATTTCGGCAACATGAAGGAGGGCATACTGTCGGTCCAAATTGGCCTTTTTTCATTGAGTGGGCGAAGCGGTATTTAAACCAAGACAGCTACAGAAAATTACAGTAGTGAGTTTATCTATTATTGCAAGCCTTCTTTTTTGAGAATTTGAAGTAAATCTTTTTTCAACAAGGGCAGGATGTCCCTGCAGACTTTCCATACCGACAGTAAATCAATTCCAAAATAGCCATGGACGAGCTTATCTCTCATTCCTGCGATTTTCCGCCACTCGATGTGCGGATGTCTAGATCTGAAGTTCTGATCTAGCTTCTTCGTCGCTTCACCAATAATTTGAAGATTTCTTATGACTGCATCCTGAACCAAGAAATTGTTGTTGAAACTATTATCATTTTCAATTGTCTCAAGATAGGAGTGGATTCTGTCGATAGAATTTAGGATATGCAGAAGAAAAACTCGAGGCTGCTTTTCCATCAGATCAGCGATATCAAATCCTTTTGCACAAAGCTACCTATCAATGGAGAAAGAGACTCTGTGGTAATCAGCTCTACTTTGCGATTCAGTGAATCCGATAGATCCTGTTCTATACCGATCAGCTCTAAAAGGTTCGGACTTTCCTCAAATTCGATTAACAAATCTATATCACTGGCAGCCTTCTCCTCATTCCTGGAATAGGATCCAAAAACCCCCAAGCTTCGCAACTTATAGGGCCTTAGTGTTTTGAGAATGATGTTCTTTTCAGAAATCGAAAGCATACTGAAAGTTAACCAACTATTCTAAAACGAAAAAATCCCGCCGAAGCGGGACTTTTAAAGCTTTTTTAGGGATCATATCACAAC
>CAZTJM010000086.1:0-18949 GCA_964613865.1 uncultured Limnohabitans sp.
CCAGTTTGACGGGATTGATAGGTTTAAACCAAGTTGAAAAGCTCTGCTCGTTGACGTGTTGTTCTATAACACGCAGACACTCATTCCATACGGCGCTAGCTTCCAAACTCATTTAGAAAAGATTTGCTTGTATTCTTGTAGTCCCCGGGCGAAAGCAGGGGGGTCAAATTTGTGGAAAATTAACTTAAATAAAAAATTGGTAAAGGCTTGAAAAAGTCAATAATTCGAGAATTTTCGCCTGTCTCAGAATAAAATTCTGTCGCCAATTTTATTCCAATCTTCAATTCAAATGAGCTTAGTTTTGGGTGGAATTTTCTCCTTTGGAAAAAGAAAATCACCCACTTTTTGACTTGTCGCTGAGGGTCAGTTGATTATAATTGTCGACCTCTTTCGGAATTCGCAAGGCTTTCCGGGACAATTCTCTCCCCATTTCTTATTTTTGAATTAACCCTTCGCGATTTACCCCGCAACCCACTATGGCCAAAAATCTTTTTAGTGAATTTCACCCTTCGAGCAAGGATGCCTGGACTAAGCAAGCGCTTTTGGAATTGAAGGGTAAGGATTTTGACCAAGCTCTCAAGTCCGCGCTTTGGAGGCGCATCGAGCTTCAGCCTTTCTACACATTGGAAGACTTGGACGGAAAGGTTCCTGTGCAGCATCGTTTCCATCAAGAGGCGAGTATGCCGGGGCTTTCTCCCAGAACCTGGAACAATATGGTGAGCGTTTTGCCAGGGGATACTTCAAAATCGGTTTTGCATAAGCTAGAAAACGGGGCGGAAGGGTTGATCCTGCATCTTTCGGGATTTGAGGATCTGCCCAGGATGCTGGACGGAGTGAGACCCGAATATATCCCGATGCTAGTCAAGCCCACCGGCAATCCTATTGCAGCAATGACTTCTTTTTTGGCTTGGGTGGAAACTCAGCAGGTACCTAGCGAGGAAATCTCAGGTGCTTTGCTTTGGACGCCTTCGGATCTGGTTTTTGAGCAAAATGATGCCTATGGCCTTGCGCTCGAGATTTTTCATGAAGTGATGGAGATGACCGAACCGTTCTCAAACTTCAGGTCTTTTACCCTGAAAACGTCCCGTTACACTGAAGCGGGAGGCAATCCGGTAGATGCATTGGTTTTTGGATTGGGTGAATTGATAGAGCTGATCGACCAAAGTGGCGAGAATCCTGAGCGTGTGTTCAACAATTTGCTACTTGAGGCATCAGTAGCCGACTCACACTTTGGGGAAATCGCCCGCCTAAAAGCTTTTCGGACTGCCGTCGTTTCGCTCGGCCTCCTTTATTCGATAGAATTGCCAGAAAGCGCACTGCTGTTGTTAGGGCAGACTTCCGAATGGTCGAAGTCCATCCTGGATGCGAATACCAACCTCATCCGACAGACCTATGAAGCAATGTCCGCGGTTTTGGGAGGAGTAAATCTGCTTTGGACCAAACCGCTGCTGGAGACTAATGCGGGGGATTTGGAGAAGAGAATTGCGTTAAATGTTTCCTCGATTTTGAGGGAGGAGGCCTATCTCGACAAGGTTGAGGATCCCTCTTCTGGCGCTTTTTTCCTTGAGAAAATAGTAGATGCGATACTTTCCGAAGTTAGGGACGGCCTTAGTCGCTTGGAAGAAAAAGGAGGCTGGCTTTCGGCGCTTCAGTCCGGTGAAATCCATTCCCGAGTGAGGGCCTATCGCGCAGAAATCCAGACGGACGTCGCGGAAAAGCTGGTCTCTAAAATCGGGGCAAATAAATTTCCTGCTTCTGGTGACCTTAAAAATAACCTGGAGTTCGAGTTTTTCGAAGAGAAGTCCTTTGAGCTGAATCCGACTCGGGCCAGTTATTTGGTTGAACTGCAAAATCACGACGCTTTATGAGGCCAGACCTGAAAAAGTGGGAAAGCCGATTCAAATCGGAAGGGGAGGACAATCAGCGTGAGATGTGGGAGACGCCCGAACAGATTGCCGTGCCTCCGGTATTTTCCCCTAGTGAATTGCAAAGTCTTCCCCAACTGCGGTTCGCGGCTGGCCTACCGCCTTTTCTAAGGGGCCCTTACAGCACCATGTATGTACAGCGCCCATGGACGATTCGCCAATACGCAGGCTTTTCGACAGCGGAGGAGTCCAATGCATTCTATCGGCGAAACCTGGCGGCAGGACAAAAGGGGCTCTCTGTTGCTTTTGACCTTGCTACGCACAGAGGGTATGACTCGGACCATCCCAGAGTACAGGGCGATGTGGGAAAGGCCGGTGTCGCGATTGACTCCGTAGAGGATATGAAGATCTTATTCGACCAGATTCCTCTCGACCAAATGTCCGTTTCCATGACGATGAATGGCGCTGTCATTCCGATATTGGCTTTTTACATCGTTGCGGCCGAAGAACAGGGGGTTAGGATGGAGCAGCTTTCGGGTACCATTCAAAACGACATCCTCAAGGAGTTCATGGTGCGCAACACCTATATCTATCCACCCCAGGCCAGCATGCGGATCATCGGGGATATCTTCGAATTCACTTCGAAATACATGCCCAAGTTCAACTCCATTTCGATATCGGGCTACCACATGCAGGAGGCCGGGGCGACAGCAGATCTGGAGCTTGCGTATACGCTTGCCGATGGTCTCGAATACTTGAAGACAGGGATAAAGGCGGGCTTGGACATCGATGACTTCGCTCCTAGAATTTCCTTCTTTTGGGGTATTGGGATGAATTATTTTATGGAAATCGCCAAGATGAGAGCGGGGAGGTTGCTTTGGGCAAAGATCGTGAATCAGTTTGCAGCCAAGGACCCCAAGTCTCTGGCGCTTCGAACCCACTGTCAGACCTCGGGCTGGTCGCTTACTGAGCAGGATCCCTTTAACAACGTGACCCGTACCGCGGTGGAAGCGCTGGCTGCCGTGATGGGCCATACCCAATCCTTGCACACCAATTCCCTCGACGAGGCGATTGCTTTGCCGACTGATTTTTCGGCCAGGATCGCACGAAATACCCAGCTCGTACTGCAAGAAGAAACGGGTGTCACCCAAGTAGTGGATCCTTGGGGAGGCTCCTACTATGTGGAATACCTGACTGATCAATTGGCGCAAAAAGCTTGGACACTTATTGAAGAGGTGGAAGGCTTGGGTGGGATGGCCAAGGCCATTGAGACTGGTCTGCCCAAATTGCGTATCGAGGAAGCTGCTGCCAAAAAGCAGGCCCGTATCGACAGTGGGCGGGATGTGATCGTCGGCGTAAATCGCTATCAGATGGAGACGGAAAGCCAGATCGAAGTGAGGGACGTGGACAATGAGGCAGTCAGACTATCCCAAATTACCAAACTGCAATCGCTGAGAAGTTTTCGCAACCAGACAGAGGTTGATCAATCACTAGGCGCAATCGAGGACGCAGCTCTCTCCGAGAAGGGGAATTTACTTGCTTTGGCGATAGAAGCAGCCCGAAAAAGAGCTACTTTAGGCGAAATCTCCCTGGCTATGGAAAAAGCTTTTGGCAGACACAAGGCTCAGACCCAAACCATTTCGGGTATATATTCGGCAGAAGTGAAAAACCAGGATTCATTCAAAAAAGCACAGGAATTGTCCGACCGTTTTGCGGGTTTGGAGGGACGTCGTCCCCGTATTCTGGTCGCCAAGATGGGCCAAGATGGACACGACCGGGGAGCAAAGGTGATTGCGACGGGTTTTGCGGACTTGGGCTTTGATGTGGATATAGGCCCGCTATTTCAGACGCCGCAGGAAGTCGCCGAGCAGGCTATTGAAAACGACGTTCATGTCGTCGGGGCCTCTTCTTTGGCCGCTGGCCACATGACACTGATTCCCCAATTGATTCAGGCATTGAAGGAACTAGGACGCCCGGATATCAGTGTGGTCGCAGGAGGGGTGATCCCCCAAAAAGATTATGGCTTTTTGTTTGATGCCGGAGTTATTGCTGTTTTCGGACCGGGAACTGTCCTTTCGGAGGCGGCGATTGAAATTTTGGAAAAAATGATGGAGAATTGAACCTTGACTTTTTTCAGTAAAAACGATTTTTTATGCAGGAATACATATTGGTGTACGACCAGGAATTGGACAAGGATGAGGTTAGTTCCTTTGTTGACAAACCTGATCCGGCCCCTAAACGGGCGCTGACCTTTTCGGAGTTTTCCCTTGACGATTTTGGTGAAAAAGACCGTATTCTGTTTTGGATTTCGGACGAGCAGGCAATTCAAATAATTGAACAGGCAGATACTTCGTCTCCCATGCTTGGGTTTTTACCCCATCCCGACCTTGTTCAGGTCAGAAAGGCACTTTCGATAGCTTCATCCAAGTCAGAGGCGTTCAAACGTTTTTTGGAAGTGCAGGAGGCTAACCCTTTGGACATTCTCGAAGTGGATGGCAAGACATGTATCAATTCGCTAGTCATAGGCAAGTCGCTCAATGTCTTGTATGATCCTGGCGACTACCGTTTTTTCGCTGCGTTCAAGAGTCGATTTCTACGATTCTTAAACCTTTTTCGCAGAGTTAAGCTCCAGAATTACCGGATAACGATCAAAAACAAGGAGGAAGAAAAGAAGCTTGAAATCGCGGCCATGGGAGTACTGGTGGTGGGTCACAACGAATCCAACCTTGTGTTTAAGCGATTGATCAAGGATTCAGGATTGGGTGACGGATACTTGCACGTCATCGCCTTTGCACCTCGGAGCTTGTTCTCCATCATTGGCTTTGGATTGCAAAATCTTTTTTTTCCCATCAAGGGAGGAAGCATTCCGGAGTTTGTAAGCTATTGGTCGGCCGAAGCCATGGATATCGAGGGCATGGATTCGGAACTTAACTATGGACTCGACGGCAAAGAGGCGAATGCCTCCAAGCTGTCCATGAAGATTTCTGAGAAAAAGCCGAAGATTTTCACGGGTTTTGAAGTAACCAAAGAAGAGACTTCAAAACGAAAGGAACTCAACTTGGAGAAATTGCCGACAGGAAGGCTCAGAGAAGAACTGACCAGAAGTTTTCTTCCATGGGTGGGCCATGCCACTACCGACGAGTTCAAGGATTTGTTTACCCTTTTGAAACAGAATGCCCAGACTTCGTCAAACTATCTGGTCTTGATGGCGCTTTCCACGCTGATTGCCACCTTTGGGCTTTTTGCGGATTCCTCTCCCGTCGTGATCGGAGCGATGATCTTGGCGCCTCTGATGGGGCCTATTATTTCGCTCGCCATGGGAGCGTTGCGCCAAGATGGAATTTTGGTCAAATCCAGCCTGATCACCCTTTTTTGGGGAATTCTCATCGGGTTGCTTTTTGCGGTATTCATCACTTGGGTCACGCCACTGGAGACGGTGAACTCGGAGATCCTGTCTCGGATACGACCCAATCTACTGGATTTGGGAATAGCTTTGGTTTCGGGGATCGCCGGCGCTTATGCACACGCCAAAGAGGAGATAGCGAAGACTTTGGCTGGAGTTGCTATTTCGGTAGCTTTGGTCCCCCCGCTTGCAGTGGCCGGTATCGGCTTGGGGTGGGGAGAATGGAATGTGTTTGGAGGGGCGGCTTTGCTGTTGGCAACCAACCTTGCGGGAATAGTAATGGCCGCTGCCTCGACTTTTTTGGTGCTCGGTTTTAGCCCTTTTCGAATAGCAAAAAAGGGCCTTCTGATCAGTTTGGCATTTTTCGTGTTGGTGACGGCTCCCTTGGTGTTCAGCTTTAGAAACATGGTCTTGGAGAATCGCCTGATCCAAGATCTCACAGGGAAGCGCATCCCCCACGGCTTGCTCCGCGAGGTGAAAGTGATCAATCTAAACCCCCTGAGAATCTCTGCCACCATTTTGTCTGAAAAAGAACTAAACGCAATTGACTACAAAGAAATCAAGCAGGAGATAGAGGCTGAGATCGGCCGACCTGCCGATTTGGAACTTACGCTGGGAATCCGAATTAGGGAATGAGTGCGTCGTTGGGCGTGTGGAAAAGCCCGGACAATGTTCGCGGAATTTGAATTTTGATAAATACATCGTCTATGAATAAGTTCGTTTCACCTATTCTGCTTGCCTGCATTTGTGCCCTGTTCTCCTGCCAAGAGAAAGACCCGCGACAAATACTGGCTGATCAAATCGAGCAACATCTTCGCTCCGAGGTCTTGGACAAGTGGTATCCTCAAGCCACGGATACCGTCGATGGGGGTTTTCTGAGCACCTTTTCCTACGATTTTCAGCCGGTAGGCGACCAGGACAAAATGATCGTGACCCAAGCCCGCCACGTCTGGACCAACGCGAAAGCGGCCGAGCGCTATCCTGAAGAGGAATTCTATTCCTCGGGTGCCGAACACGGATTCCATTTTCTCCGAGACAAATTCTGGGACGCTGAAAATGGGGGCTTCTTTTGGCTTTTGGACAAAAAAGGAAATGTAAAAGGGGATTCAAGCAAAACGGCCTATGGCAATGCTTTTGGCATCTATGCGCTCGCCGCATACTACAAGCAGAGTGAAAATCCCGAGGCTTTAGATCTAGCGAAAAAAGCATTTTATTGGCTGGACTCGGGTGCCCATGATCCGGTTCACAAGGGTTATTTCCAGCATTTGGATCGGTATGGAAAACCCATTGCCAGAACTGCCGATACCCCGAGCACCTCTGACTTGGGGTACAAAGATCAGAATTCTTCCATCCATTTATTGGAGGCATTTGCGGAGCTCTATCAAGTATGGCCAGATGAGTTGCTACGGGACAGATTGGAGGAGATGCTGGTTTTGATCCGTGACACTATTGTGACAGATCGGGGGCATTTGACTTTGTTTTTGTATCCAGATTGGAGGCCGGTTACTTTTTCGGATTCATCCGAGGCCGTCATCGAAGCGCATCATCAATTGGATCACGTTTCCTTCGGGCATGATGTCGAGACTGCTTTTCTGATGTTGGAGGCTTCCCATGTGCTTGGACTGGAAGATGATCGTCGGACGCTGGAAGTAGCCAAGAAGATGGTAGACCAAGCTTTGAAATTGGGTTGGGACAAGGAAAAAGGCGGTTTTTACGATGAGGGCTATTATTTCAAAGACGGCTATCGAGTGACACGGGCCACCAAAAACTGGTGGGCTCAGGCAGAGGGGCTGAATTCCCTGCTACTCTTTCATGAGCTTTATCCCGACGATCCAAACGATTACTATGGGAAGTTTCTCCAGCTTTGGAACTATACCGATACCTATCTGATCGACCACGAGTTTGGGGACTGGTATGCAGGAGGCCTAGATCAGCAACCTGAGCTAAAGACCGCGAACAAAGGGCATATTTGGAAAGGAATCTACCACCACTACAGATCTTTGGACGCAGTGATTCAGAGGCTGAGAAAAAGTGGAGGCCATGAATAGCCCCTTGGTTTCATGGCGTCATTTAGTCTATTTCCGACCGTCGTTGAAATTCTCAATTTTCATCTCAAGCAAGGCATAGCTAAGGCTTTTGCCGTGCGCGTCCATCGCCAGGGAAGTTGTGACACCGCTGGACAAGGCCTCGAAGCACACAAACTGTAGGGCTTTTAGCTCAGGAAGGACATAGCGGAGGACCTCGCCTTTTACTTGGCTCTTGAGGTGCGTTTTTACTTTCTCAGCGGATATTTCCCTTTCCAAAAAATCAAAATCATCCTCATCGAATGGTATCAAGGAAAGGATAAGTGTATTTCCCTTGTCTCCAGCACGGCTGTGGGCTATCGTTGAAAGCGTAGTTTTCATGACTCGAGGATGTGGATACTGGTTGAGATTTCTTTGCGATCCAATAAAATAGACACGACGCCAAGGACTTCGTGGACGTACTTTCTGGCTCCGCCCCCTCCGGCCGGACCGTTGGTATAAAGCGCTTCTACTTCTTCTCCTACCAATTGGGCAAGCGCGGGACTGCTTGCTTTTCCTGCGACGCGCAGTCGTATTTCATAGGCTTGGTGATTCCTCGACAGCTCGGTGCCGTGCAATGAGCTGAGTCCGATGTAGTCTATCCTAAATTCTTCAAATCGGTGTGCGATTCTTTTTCCCACAATTTCACCCGCCAATTTTGCCCGCTCCAAGGCATGTGCCCCAGCGTACGAAATCTCCCCTTCTCCGATATATCCACCCTCATACCCCACGCTGACTTTCAATGTTTCGGGTAGTGTTTTTCCTGTGCCCCCCTGAACTTGGATCTGGTTTTTTTCGAGTTCCCGAAACCTTACCGAACGGAAATCGGCGACCACATCGGGTGTGTAATAGTTTCCAGGGTCGACCACTTCATAGAGAAGCTGCTCCTTGGCGGTCTGCACGGTGATGGCGCCGCCTGTTCCGGCTACTTTTGAGATTATAGCTGATCCGTCTTTGTTTATTTCCGCCAAGGGATGTCCCAGGATATGCATGTCGGGAATTGGTTTTGATATTGGGTCGGCAAAATAGCCCCCGGTGATCTGCCCCGCGCATTCGAGCAAATGCCCGATGACTGTTCCTTTTCCCATCAGGTCAAAATCGGATTGGCTCCACCCAAATTCAAAAACCATCGGAGCCAAGAAAAGTGAGGGGTCGGCAACCCTTCCCGTTAGGACGATGTCCGCCCCGGATTGCAAGGCTGGCAAGATGGCTTCGGCTCCGAGGTAGGCATTTGCCGAGACCAATTTGCCATAGGATTCGAGTGGGAGCTTGCCTTCCATCGACAGCTCATTTCCGGTGATTTTTCCGAAAATGTCGTCTCCCAAAACCACGGCAATTTTTACGTTCAGGCCTTGCTTTTGGGCGATTTCCTTGATTTTTGCCGCTCCGGCCAATGGGTTTGCCGCACCCATGTTGGTGATCAAGCGGGTGCGATGTCTTTTCAACAGAGGTAGCAAGCTCTCGATTCTGCGTTCAAGAAGCACATCATATCCGGTATTTGGATCTTGTTTTTTTCGCTTTTGGGCTAAGGCGATCGTTCGCTCCGCCAAGCACTCCAATACCAGATAGTCCAGATTTCCCTTTTCCACAAGAAGCATCGCGGGTTCTATTCTGTCCCCGGAAAAACCCGCTCCGCAGCCTATTCTGATTTTTTCTTTCATGTCAAACTGTGATAATTCCCATTAGGACTGAAACGAACAAGATCACCAAAGTCACCAACAGGGCTAGCGGAATGGTTTTTTTCTGGTGATCCCCCAGATCAACTCCCGCAAGGCCGATCAGCAAAAAGGTTGAACCGGTAAGCGGGCTGACCGGAAATCCTGTGGTCATTTGCCCCATGATCGCAGCCTGTCCAACTTCCAGACCGCTTGCGCCGAAGTGCTCCGCTGTGGTGGAAAGCAGGGGTAAGATCCCAAAATAGAAGGAATCCGGATCAAAGAGCAGACTAGCTGGCATAGCCAAAAGGCCCGTAAGCAAAGGCAGTTGTTGTCCCAATTGCTCGGGAAGATAATATCGGACGGTAGCAGCCATTGCCTCCATCATGCCGCTTCCCTTGAGGATTCCCGTAAAACATCCCGCGGCGAAGAGGATGCTCGCCATTAGCATTGCTTCCTTTGCATGGGCATCGACGCGCTTTTTCTGCTCTTCCACACTTGGGAAATTCAGAACCAAAGCGAGCGCAAAAGCGATCATAAACACGACATGGGGAGGAGCCCAGTTGAGTATGATGGCGCTGATGGCAATTAGAATCAAAAGGATGTTGATCCAAAAAAGCCCGGGACGATGAAGCGGGTTTTCTTGCGCTTCATCTTCAAAGCCTCCTGAAATCAGATTTCCGGCAAGTCTTTGTTTTTCCTTTTTTCCCATCCAGAATGCAATTGCCAAAACTGCGAGCAGGCCTGCGAAAAACGGTAGGAGGATGGGGTTGAACAACTCGGTGACCGAGACATTCAAGGCTGAGGCTGCACGGATGGTCGGGCCTCCCCAAGGAAGGATGTTCATAGTCCCGGCGGATAGTGCTACGATGCATGCCAGTGTGATGCGTTTCATGCCTACCTGATCATAAATCGGAGCCATGGCGGGGACAACGACCAAGAAGGTGACGGCCCCCGAGCCGTCGAGATGGACGAGCATCGCCAAAACAGCCGTAGCGAGTGCCAGCCTCACTGGGTCATTTCCCGCGATTTTAAGCAATCTTGATATGATGGGTTTGAATGTGCCAGCATCCAGCAGAATCCCGAAAAACAAGATGGCAAAGACAAACATCACTCCTGTTGGAGCGATGGACAGTATGCCTTCTCCGATCATCTTTGGGAGTTCAGCTGTTTTTCCTGCTAAAGCTCCCGTAAGGATGGGGATAAGAATGAGTGCAATCACGGGCGAGGCCTTTTTGGAGATCACCACGAAAAGCAGGAGTACAATTGTCAAAAGCCCCCAAAATGCCAACATAGCTCAGTCGTTTAGACTTTCCATGAACTTCATCTGAGCCCAGAAAGGTAAGGCGCGAGGCTTTACTTCGGCTCCCAGTTCGTTGACCATAGGATTGGAAGGGTCAAAGATCGGCCACTCTGGCAGTCCGGTGCCGTTTGGATTTCCTGTTTTCACAAAGTTGACCCAATAGGCTGACATGGTTTTTTCTAGGTCGTAGTCGACCTGTTCAAAAGGACGGTTCCAATTCCTGAGGGTATGGAGCGCATAGCTGAACTCAGCCGAGTGGAAAGCGCCGTAGTTGGGCTCGCCCGGAGGCACTCGGGTGAAATAGTACATGTAGGCGTCTCCTTGTCCCTTCTCGCTTTGCATCTTGGCCCAAGTATAATTCTGCATTCCAAAGAAGAGAGTTCCCATCATGTTTTGCGTCTGGGCAAGGATTTCCGGACTGTCTGCCGGAAAGAGTTCTAGGTATTCCCCGGCTCTTCCTCCATAGCGTTTTTTGGCATCGGCCCGAAATTCCTCCGGCGACATTGGTGGATTTCCCGATACTCTGTCATCGGCGTTCCAGCCGGTCAAAAGCGGTACATCCGAGAAAGTGCCTTCTTCGAAGCTTTGTCTGGCGCCACGGATCACTTTTCCATCGACGACCAAGCCAAATCTTCCTGGAAACTTGAGTAAGCTATCCACCGGAATCTTTCTCAGTTCCGCGATTGACGGAATGCCCAGGGTATCCAATAATTCTTTCCCTCTCGCTTCCGCTCCATCTAGTCCGCCTGTCAAGCCAGATCCGCGGTTAAACATTCCACCACTTTGGGCAATGGCCTTGTGAAAAAGGCCTTTTGCTTTTGGAGAGACTACCAAGGCATTCACGCTGAATGCGCCAGCCGATTGTCCTGCTATGGTGACATTGTCTGGGTCTCCGCCAAACGCGGAAATGTTTTTCTTCACCCATTCCAAGGCGGCGATCTGGTCCAAAATCCCATAATTGCCAGAGGTTTGGTCGCTGCTTTCCGCGCTCAGCTCCGGATGCGCAAAGAAGCCCAACATTCCCACGCGATAGTTCAAATTGACCACTACGATTCCTTCCTTCGCCAGGTCGGTGCCATCATAGAGCGGAACGGAATTTCCCCCTGAGTTGAATCCTCCACCATAAATCCATACCATTACTGGGCGCTTCTCATCGGCTCTTTCCGCAGCAGTCCAAATGTTGAGGTAAAGGCAGTCTTCTGAAATAGGCGCCTTTGGAATTAGGAATTCTTCAGACCATGCAAAAAAAGGTACCGGTGGATTTTGCATCGGAGCAGGAGGATTGTCTATGCATGCTTTTATTCCCTCCCATGGAAGCACAGGCTGAGGAGCCTTCCATCTCAAGTCACCCACAGGTGGAGCCGCAAAAGGGATTCCTTTAAAAATCTTCACTTGGCCGCTGGAATCAGCCTTACCAGAGATTTTTCCGCCCTCGACTTGGACAGATTCGATGGTGATCAGGTCAGTTTCCCGAGGGGCCTGACAGGAAAATAGGACCAGTCCGGTCAGCGAAAAAAGGAGAAGGAACGCTTGTTTCATGGTTTTTTGGGGGTTGGTTAGCCAAGGGTTAGGGCTTGAAGCTGTAGAGATAGGGGGCTTTGTGGCTTTTGCCGGTGAAAAGCTTTTCGTGTCGTTCGAGAATTTCCAAGCTGAGCATTTTGCGCTGGAAGCTGGTGCGACGGAGCTTTTCTCCCAAGATTGCTTCATACACCGCTTGAAGCTCGTTCATGGTAAACCGCTCGGGGAGGAGGTTGCCCCCGATGAGTTTTCGGTCGAGATTCTCTCGGAGCGTTTGTAGCGCTTTCTGGACGATTTTATTGTGGTCAAAGATCAATGATGGGAGCTTGTCCACTTCATACCAGGTAATCGAGTCTGAAAGGATGTCTGGAGTGAGGCTGACTTTTTCGTGATCCAAAAGGGCATAGTAACCCACGGAAAAAAAGCGATCCAGCATCCAGTAGTTTTCCGGAACTTCAGCGCCAGAGGCTAGGAGTATGGTCTTCATTACGTCGGGTTGGAAGCGGTCCACCGTCCCGAAAGTGTGAAACTGCTCCAGATAAACTTCCTTCAGGCCTGTCCTTTCGTGAAGTCCCCTTTTGACGGCAGTTTCCAGGTCCTCGTCTTGTTTGACGAATCCACCAGGCAGCGCGAGCCAACCGGTCGCATGATATTCCATAAGGAGGATTTTGAGTTTGCCTTTGGAAAATCCAAAGACTACCGAGTCAAAAGCAAGATGGGGGATGTATTGCGAGCGGTCAGGTAAAGGCATAGTTTGTCGAATTCCCTTCTAAGTAAATAGGTTTTTTCGGGAGAAGCAATTATTATTGTCTCATATCGTAACAATAGAATAAAGCCAAATTATACCTATGAAAGAATATTTGAAGGCAGCAGTGTTTTTCTTTTTCGGAACTTCCCTGGCCTTTTCGCAAACCGACAATTCCCTCCCCGTGCGGACGACGATCAAAAATGGAACAATCGAGGGGGATTACAATGTGACCAACGGGATCTCTACCTATTTTGGGATTCCTTTTGCGAAGCCTCCCGTAGGAGAACTTCGATGGAAAGCGCCTGTCCCCGCAGCTTCATGGTCTGGTGTCAAAGAAACCAAGGACTTTGGGCCAAGGCCTGTTCAAGGCTTGGTCTTTGGAGACATGAACAGTTGGTCAGATGGCGTGTCGGAAGACTGCCTTACACTCAATGTCTGGACACCATCCAAGCGTAATTCCAAGGATTTGCCGGTTTTGGTATATTTCTATGGAGGAGGTTTTGTAGCGGGGGACGCTTCTGAGCCGAGATATAACGGGGAGTCTATGGCAAAGAAAGGTGTCGTCGTCGTGACGGTCAATTACCGTTTGGGGGTTTTTGGATTCCTTGCCCATCCTGAACTCAGTGCAGAGGCGTCTTACAAGGCTTCGGGAAATTACGGTTTGCTGGATCAAGCGCTGGCTTTGCAGTGGGTAAAAGACAACATCGCAGCTTTTGGAGGCAATCCCAATCACGTGACCATTGCAGGGGAATCTGCCGGTTCGATTTCCGTTTCCTACCAGATGGCTTCACCTCTTTCCAAAAACCTGATTCATGGGGCCATTGGAGAAAGCGGGGCGGGTATTAGACCTACTTTGGCGCCGGTTTCCCTGTCTGAGGCCGAGAATACGGGCAAGGAATTCCTGACGAATGCAGGAGTGAATTCTATTGCTGACGCAAGAAAGCTGTCTGCGAAGGACCTATTGGAAATCTACCAGGAGTCCCAGCGCTTTGGTTTTCCGGTGGTGATTGACCATTACTTTTTGCCCAAAACTCTACCCGAAATTTTCGCCGCCGGGGAGCAGGCTCAGGTTCCGTTGCTGTTGGGCTGGAATTCTGCCGAGATTCCCGGAGCGGCTTTCATGCAGGGGCAGCCCAGCACCAAGGATGCTTTCATCGCCAAGGTGAAGGAAGTGTATCCCGAGCAATGGGAGGAAGTATTGGGGCTGTACCCACACGATACCCCTCAGGACGTGGAGTGGGCAGCGACCAACCTGGCTTCGGATCGCTTCATTTCCTATAGTACTTGGAAGTGGTTTGACTTGCACAGAAACCACAGTGAACAGCCGGTTTACCGATACTTGTACAGCAAGATTCGCCCGGATTTGGTAGATCGTAGTCGTGTGTCTGGATTGGCTGGCGGTACGCAGAGTGCCGATACTGCGTCTCCCGCGCCAAAGCCTATTGGGGCTCCCCATGCAGCCGAGATTGAATATGCGATGGGGAATCTCCACCTTGTCAAGGACTATGCTTGGACGAAAGACGACTTCAAAACTTCGGAGACTTTCCTGAATTTCTTCACTAATTTTGTGAAGACAGGGAACCCAAATGGAGAGGGAGTGCCCTCTTGGTCGGCGGCTGAAGCAGGGAATCAGGCGCCTCCGGTGATGATCATTGATACCGAGTCAAAAGAGGTAAAGTCTGAGAGCGATGCAAGATATCTATTCCATGATCGTTATTACAAAAACGAAAAGTAAAAGGGACGGCAGTTGTTGTTCACCAGTTGAAAAGTTTATACTTTGACTTTTCAGCAAATGGGCCGGGAAACCGGCCTTTTTCATTGCTACCTTCTCTGAAAGACTTTCTTCCCGTCCACAAATGTCATCTCGACAGTCGTCTCGTGGATTTTCATCGGGTCAATAGAAAATAGGTCTTGTGAGAATACCACGAGATCCGCCAAATACCCTTTTTTCAGTATCCCATTCCTGTTTTCTTCGAAGGAGGAAAATGCCCCCATCGAAGTATAGGCCTTTAGAGCCTGCGGCAGGCTGATTTTTTCTTCGGGAATCCATCCCCGTTCCGGATACCCCTCGGGATTTCTTCGGTTGACCGCCACATGTATTCCTCTTAGGGGATTGAGACTGATGCAGGCTGGCCAGTCACTACTGAACACCAGTGCGGCGTCTTGATCCAGCAGGGATTTCCATGGGAAAGAGTAGGGAAGGCGATCTGATCCGACTGCATTTGACCAGACCTCTGTCGTCCCGGGCTCGGCGTGGATGGGCTCCATGCTGGGGAGAATACCGAGCTGGGCAAATCTAGGTATGTCATCGGGATGGATGGTTTCGATGTGTTCTATTCTGTGACGTCGACCAGTACTTTGGTTTTCTTTTTGGGCTTTTTCGTAAGCATTCAAGGCTTCCCTTACACCTCGGTCTCCAATGGCATGGGTGTAGAGGCGAAATCCTGCAGAGTCCAGTTGCTTGACCAGCGATTGGTATCGGTCAAGCTCCCAATTCAACTGACCCAAGGCCAAGGGGTCGTCCGCCGGAATATCAGAATAGGGCTCAAGCATGGCTCCGGTATGTCCTTCGATTACCCCGTCGATCATGAATTTGATGGCGTCAGCACGGAGCCAAGGGTTGGAATCGCCAAGACTGTCCTTCAAGTAGAAAAAGCGATCGATCTGCTCCTCCGTCACATCTTCCCCGACGGAAAATGCCGCTGCGTACCGCAGGCTCAGCTCTCCTCTCTCAAAAAGCCGGAGAACCAGCCTCAGGTCTTCCTCGGATCCGTTGGCGTTTTGCACGCTGGTGATGCCAAGAGATGCAGCATAGCCGAGACCCTTGCGAAATGCGTCAAGTTTATCTTCAAAGTTTGGCACCGGTACATGGCTAGCTACTAGGTCCATTGCTCTTTCTTTTAATGCACCTGTTGGTTTTCCATTTTTGTCTTTGACCAATTCTCCAAAACCTGAAAATTGGCTTTGGGAAGTAATGCCGGCGATTTCCAGCGCTTTTGGGTTGGCATAGGCGCTGTGTCCATCGTATGCCCTAATAAATACAGGCTTGTCTAGATCCAGCGCTTTCATGGATTCATGGTCGGGAAGGCCGGAGGCAAAGAAGGTATATTGCCAGCCTCTCCCGGTAATCCATTCCTTTTCGGGATTTCTTTGGATATATTCCAAAGTCATTTCGATCATTTCTCCGAAATTTTTGGCGCTTGAAAGCTCGACCAGACTCAGTCCCATCGAACCGCTCAAAAAGTGGATGTGGGCATCGTTGAATCCCGCAGTGGCCAGTCTCCGCTCAAGGTCGATTATTTCTGTTTCTGGCCCGGCAAGCTCCAGGATGGATTTGTTGTCTCCTGTTTGTAGGATGATGCTGCCGCGTATTGCGAGCGCTTCTACAAAAGTTGAATCCGACTCGCCAGTCCAGATTTTTCCGTTAACCAACAGCAAATTGGGATAGTCGGGCTGGGACTGGCAGGCGCAAAACGCCAGAATCTTGAAAATCAAGAGAAATTGCTGTTTCATGGCGGCTGGGTTGAAAGATGTGGAAACAAAAAATGGCTGTTAGTCGACAGCCATTGAATTTAAGAGCAATTCCGATTATTCCGCTGTTGTCGGATCGATAATTGCGTGGACTTCCGAAACCAAATTGGCAGGGAATCCACCTTGGGCTGCGTGGTCTCGCACCATCTGTTCGTTGGGCGCGATGTAGACGCAATAGATTTTATCCCCGGTTACATAGCTTTGCAGCCATTGGATTTGGGGTCCCATTTTGCTCAAAACTCCACATGAAGTTTGTGAAATTCCCTTCAGGTCCGCGGGCGAGAGGCTGCCCGCACCGGGAATCTCTCTCTCAATCACATACTTTGGCATTAATTGATCAACTGGATTTGAATCCTACTCATTTGGCTTTTCGGTTTCGCCCCGTTTTTGAAGTGGTAGCTGGATTCCACGTTGATTAAAGTTAGGTAAAATGCCTTGTTAGTCAATGGCTTTAATTGGGGTTCATATTTCGAATTGCCGAGATTTTCCAGCGATTTTTGTCGAAGACGACGGTAAAACTGCTCCACATGTTTCTTTGTTCTCCAGTTGGACTTTTGATAATGTACCTGCAGTCAACCAATGCGGCCTCAATAGTTAAAAATTTGATCTTTTCGATTTCAAGAGTCCTTGAGCCGGGATTTGCCGAACTGCTTTGCATCATGCCAGAGATTGCTGCCCGGATTCCATTTCTCCACTCGCCGCTTGATACCAGTTGGTCTACATCCTCGGTGAGAATTTCCTTTAGCAGTACGGTGTCTCTGGTTTCCCTTGCTTTGGAGTATTGGTCAATCAGCTGGTGGATTTTGGGGACTTCTTCGCGTTCTTCGGGTGTGACTTGGGAAAAGGTAAGTGCGGGCAAAGCGAAAAGTATCGTTATCATTAAAATCCTCATAGTCTAAAATAAGAAAAACCACCCGTTTTAGGGTGGTTTTCCGATTCTCATTTGAGAATGAGATCAGACAACGTCCTCGCCTCGGAGCTTGATAATTGCTCCTTCCAGCATGTCGCTGATGCGGATCTGGCAGGAAAGCCGGGAAGTAGGATAGTATTCGGGCAGGTTTTCGAGCTGGTCCAATTCGGGATCAGTGGCGTCGCCTAGTCCGTCTTTTCCCTCCAACACTTCAATGTGGCAGGTGCCGCAGAGAGCCATTCCCCCACAGGTAGCGAGTACCGGGTACTCGGATGCCTTAAGGATTTCCATGAGGTTGAATCCCATGTCATCGGGAGCCTCGATTTCTTGGCGGTTGCCGTCTTGATCTTCTACAGTGAAAGTTACCATGGCGCAAAGATAGGTGTTAGAAGGCGTTGACTCCGTTCACAGTCGTGTATTTGAAGCTGAGTTTTTGGTCAGGATACACGTATTTGAAGGCTGAGTGCATCATGATCGCCGCTTCGTGGAATCCGCAAAGGATCAATTTGAGTTTTCCAGGGTATGTGTTGATATCGCCGATCGCATAGATCCGCTCCACGCCGGTGGAGTAGTCGCGGGTGTCGACTTCGATGGCGTTTTTGTCGATGCTCAAGCCCCAGTCAGCAATTGGGCCGAGCTTTGGGCTAAGACCGAAGAGTGGGATCAGGTGATCAGCTTCTATGGAGAGATCTTGCTTCCACTTGTCTTCCAATATCACTTTTTCCAGCTTTCCGTTGCCTGTGACCTCTTTGAGGTTAGCCGAGAGGATCAGGTCAATCTTGCCCCTGTTTGCTAGGTCAAATACTTTCGCAGCCGAATCTGGCGCGCCCCGGAAGGTTTCGTTGCGGTGGACCAAAGTCACGCGCTTGGCAACTTTTGCCAAATAGATAGACCAGTCAAGCGCCGAATCTCCACCGCCCGCGATCACCACGTTTTTGTCGCGGAAGTGCTCTGGGTTTTTCACCATGTAGTTGATCCCTTTTCCTTCAAAATGCTCCAGATTGGTGAGTACAGGCTTTCTCGGTTCAAAACAGCCCAATCCGCCGGCAATGATGATCACCTTGGCATGCACGTGGGTCTTGTCACTGGTCGTGACGACGAAGCTCCCATCGGCCTGCCTGTTCAGGTAATCCACGCGTTCGCCTAGGGTAAAAGTAGGCTGGAAGGGCTTGGCCTGCTCCATCAGATTGTCCACCAAGTCCTGCGCCTTCACCTCGGGATAGCCTGGGATGTCGTAGATTGGCTTTTGGGGATAGATCTCCGAAAGCTGACCTCCCACTTGAGGCAGGGCGTCAATGAGGTGGCAGCGCATCTTGAGGAGTCCTGCTTCGAAAACAGCAAACAGCCCCACCGGGCCGGCTCCGATTATGCAAAGGTCAGTGTGGATCGTGTTTGTATTCATGGCTTTGGGAGTTTTAAACCCTTTAGATTCCAAAATGTTCGTACAAATATAATTAGTATGCTAAATACTTTGACTATTCTATCGCTTGTCCGTCGAGGTTTTTGTAAATGGTGTCCAAGATGCGTTTGAATTCTTCAAAATCGCTGGCGGTTAGATTTTCCCAGGCTTTTTCCCTGATCTCGAGGATTTTTGGACGAAGCTCATTTACCTTAGTCAAACCAGCCTCAGTGAGGTGAAGCTGGAAGCTTCTACGATCCTGAGGATGAGGTACCCGCTCCACATAACTTTTTTTGCAGAGCAAATCAATGATTCTGGTAAGCGTCGGGTTGTCCTTGAAAACCAGATTCGCCAGTTCGGTCTGGCTTAAAAGTTCATTTTCAGCCAGGTTTTTCAACACTAGCCATTGGTCTACCGTCACGTCAAATTCCCCCGTCTTGAACTGCTGCTGGGCATATTGCTTTACTTTTCTGGCTGTGCGGTCCAGTAGAAAAGAGTACCGTGCAAATAGTTCTTGTGTCATACCAATAGTTAGTGTGACAAATATATACAAA
>CAZTJM010000087.1:0-18947 GCA_964613865.1 uncultured Limnohabitans sp.
GACTTTGCCAATGGGCCTCTGCATGGAGTCTAGAAGTGGTTTTCCAGGGCTCAACGAGTAAGAGATGTCACCTTGACTTTATGAATTCGTTAAGCCTTGGTTTTCGCTATCCAAAGGTGCCTCAAAATACTGGCAAATGGCCTAATTTTAGACATGCATAGATTTATCCCGAGCCTGGTGGCTCTTCTCTTGTTTTTGCCTTTTCAGGTTTTCGCCCAGTCCAGAGCCTTTCAGATCCATTCCCACAACGACTACCTGCAGACCGTGCCCTTTTGGACGGCCTATGCGGCGGGAGCCTCTTCGATAGAAGTTGATGTGATTTTGCAGGACGGGCAATTGATGGCAGCCCATGAGGTAGCGAGCATCGATCCGAAGCGTACTCTCGAGAGCTTGTACTTGGAGCCTATTTCCGAAGGCATGAAGACAGGGCTCGTTTCCTCGACTCGGTTTCACCTCTTGGTGGACCTGAAGACCGAGGCTTATTCCACTCTGGAGATTTTGTTGAAAAGCATGGAAAATTACGGGGAGCTTCTTTTTAGCCAAGCCAATCCAAATGGCTTGAAGCTGATCATCTCCGGAAACAGGCCGAAGTCCAGCGACTATGCAAGCTATCCCGAGTGGATGTTTTTTGACTACCAGAGCAAGGAATTAAACAAGGATCTGCCTTGGAGTAAGATCGGCATGGTAAGCCTGAGCTTTCGGCAGTTCTCTGTTTGGAACGGAAAAGGGAGAATGGTGGAGGCTGAGCGTGAAAATGTGCAGGATTTTATTGATTTGGTGCACAGCTATGAAAGGCCGGTTCGCTTTTGGGGATCGCCGGACAGCAAGTCGGCTTGGAAGGCATTTCACGAGATGGGCGAGGACTACATCAATACCGATCACCCCATGGATGCCGCTGACTACTTGGGCAAGCTGGGAGAAAATGTCTTTCGAAACAATGTTACGCACGAGATATATCATCCCCTGTTTGATGGAGACGGTAAAGAGGTGCCAGTCAAAAATGTAATCCTGATGATTGGGGATGGAAACGGCTTGGCACAGATTTCTTCCGCCCTATTTTCAAACGGCAACCAACTCAACCTGACCCAGCTGAAAAATATGGGTTTGGTCAAAACCCAGGCTGCAGATGATTTTACTACGGATTCCGCGGCAGGTGCGACAGCCTACGCCTCCGGCCAAAAAACCAACAACCGGGCAATAGGCGTAGGTCCGGATGGAAAGGCACTCGACAACTTACCTGACATTTTGGACGGATATGGTTTTTCCAGCGGGATCGTCACCACAGACCCGATGACCGGTGCGACTCCGGCCTCCTTTTATGCCCATCATCCCGAGCGCGACGATGCAAAGCAGATCGCCGCCTACCTCGCCCAGAGCAAGCTGGATCTCTTTGTCGGCGGCGGAGGGGATACTTTCGCCTCCGAACTGGACAAACTAGAGCAGGCGGGCTTTTCCCTAGTCGATAAATTGGAAAACTGGAAGGGTGAGAAAATCGGGTATTTTGCTTCGCCGACTTCCCTTCCCAAAATGCTGGACGGCAGGGGAGACTATCTGAGGAAAAGTACAGAGGCGGCACTTAGCTTTTTGGAGGGAAAAGGGTCGCCATTCTTCCTCATGGTGGAAGCGGCCAACATTGATTCCGGAGGCCATGAAAACAGTACGGGAATGATCGTGACGGAGACGCTCGATTTTGACCAAGTGATCGGCAGCGTGCTGAAGTTTGCAGATGAGCATCCGGGTACCCTCGTGTTGATTACCGCCGACCATGAGACGGGAGGAGTCTCGCTGCCACAAGGCGATATCGAGTCAAATATCGTTGAACTGGCATTTCACAGCGATGACCATACGGGGATTTTGGTGCCGATCTTTGCCTACGGAGCTCATTCGGGTGACTTCAGGGGTGTGTACGAAAACACAGAGGTCTTTCAGAAGATCATGAAATTGGTTGAGAGGTATCACATGAGATAGACGGCCCAGCTCTGGTTTCCCTTTTTGTTTTGCTCGATCCCAGCTGGCATAGGTTGGGAACTTTTCGATGAGTAGTTGTTTGAAAGCTACATTTCTCTGACAGTCAATAATGTAAAAAATGTTATAGAAGCGCGGCTTGGCTATGGATGCCGCAATTTTCTTTTGAAAAATTTAATGATTTTTCACTTGTGGGTTCAAATTACTCGATTTAGCTTTGTGGTTATGTTTAGAAAAGTGCTTCGGCTTGTCATGAGTTTTTTGCTCATCCTATCCATAGGATACAGCCAGCTTTTTCTTGCTTTTTATTCCGATGCCTTGGATTTTTCCTCTTCTGAAGAACAACCTGTCAAGGTAGAGACAAGAGCAGCCCACTTCAGTGCCAAAGTAAAAACCGACCATTCGGCAGACCATCAAAACCAGGACTGGGATTCCGAAGTGTTGGAGAAAGACCCAGACGAATATACCGGGTCTATATCGCTAGAACTTCAACTTGCCTTTGCGGCAGTATTCTTTTGCCTACTCTCCATCAGTTTCGGTAAATACCACACTCGGTTTCTCCGATATTACCGAAACTTCTTCTTCATACATACCCACCGTTTGCATGTGTACAACGGGGTCTTTACGATTTGATTGCCAGCCGTGCCAAGCTTCCTGACGCTTGGTTTCCTTTTCGTTGGCAATAGACCCTAATTCTCTGGAAAGGCGATCGTGATCGTTGATCGATAGTTCGTTTCCGCGCCAGAGAGCTCATATCACATCACTCTTATTAAAATCTTAGCATTATGAATTTCAATCGAATTCTCCTTTCGGTGGGAGTGGGCGCGCTATTACTTCACACCAGCTGTGAATCCAAGCATGCACATCATGAAGAGGAGGCTACCTTTCAGGTGACGAGTCCCATCCAAAAAGATACCGTAGTCTATCGTGACTACGTCAGCCAGATCCGATCCTCCCAGCATATCGAGCTGCGGGCTTTGGAGAAGGGCTACCTCCAAAACATTTACGTGGACGAAGGCCAGTTTGTCAAAAAGGGCCAACTGATGTTCCGCATCATGCCGGTGATCTACCAATCTGAAATGGAGATCGCCAAGGCAGAGGCCAACTTTGCCGAGATCGAGTACCTCAATACCAAGAGCCTCGCGGACAGCAATGTCGTCTCCCAAAATGAGTTGGCCTTGGCTAAAGCCAAATTGACACGCGCCAAGGCCGAGTTGAGCCTGGCAGAGGCCCATTTGGGTTTCACCGAAATACGTGCACCCTTTGACGGGATCATGGGCCGATTCAACGACGTAAGACAGGGAAGCTTGCTCGACGAGGGCGAACTCCTCACCACCCTGTCTGACAACACCAAGATGTGGGTGTACTTCAATGTCCCTGAAGCAGAATACTTGGACTTGGTGTCCTCCGCATCCTTGGATAGTCTGCCAAAAGTCCATCTCCTGATGGCCAACCACCAACGATTTGCCGATACTGGGGTGATTGAGGCAATCGAATCAGACTTCAATAACGAAACTGGTAACATCGCCTTTAGGGCAACTTTCCAAAACGCGAACAGAATCCTTCGCCACGGCGAGACTGGCAACATCCAAATGCCCGTGCCGCATCACAACGCATTGATCATTCCCCAGAAAGCCACCTTTGAGATCCTTGACAAGAAATTTGTCTTCGTAGTCGGAGAGGATGGAGTTGTACAATCCAGGCAGATCACGGTCCTGACCGAGCTTCCCCACCTTTATATCATCTCCGAGGGACTGAGCGCCAATGAGAAGATCCTGATCGAAGGGCTACGCAAAGTGGAAAACAACCAGAAGATCAAGATTGAATTTGTAAATCCTGAGAAAGTGATTTCTGAACTGAACAGCTTACATGCTGAGTAAGACCACCCTCTAAATCACAGGTAAGATGTTTAGTAAATTCATTCAACGCCCGGTATTGGCGATAGCCATATCGCTTGCCATTATTTTTCTGGGAGTCTTGGCGATCGCGACCAGACCGATATCCCAGTTTCCCGAGATTGCCCCGCCTAGGGTCAATATATTCATCGCTTATCCAGGTTCCAGTGCAGCCGTACTGGTAGAGTCCACTCTCGTGCCGCTTGAGCGTGCGATCAATGGGGTGCAGGGTATGCAATACCTGATTTCAGATGCCACCAGCGCCGGAGAAGCCACCATCCAAATCGTCTTCGAACCCGGCACGGATCCAAATGCTGCGGTAGTGAACGTGAAAACCCGCGTGGATCAGGTGATGAACAACCTCCCTCCGCTAGTTCAGCGTGAGGGGGTCATCATCACGCCTATCCAGCCAAGTATGTTGATGTATGTCAACCTCTACAGCAAGGACAAAAACGCGGACGAGAAGTTTCTCTATAACTACGCCAACGTTCACATCCTGCCTGAGCTACAGCGAATCAGCGGGATGGGTCGTGCCCAGATCCTAGGTAGCCGCCAATATGCCATGAGGGTTTGGTTGAAGCCAGATCGTATGAGAGCCTACAACGTCTCAACCGAAGAGGTACTTGCAGCTATTGACGAGCAAAGCGTGATCGGTAGACCGGGCCGTCTCGGACAGGCTTCCGGCAAGACCGCCCAGTCTTTGGAGTACGTGTTGACCTACAAAGGGCGATTCAACAAACCTGAGGAATACGAGGAGATCATCGTCAAGGCTACACCCGAGGGTGAAATCCTAAAACTGAAGGACATTGCAGAGGTAGAGCTCGGATCGGAGTTTTTCGATATCTATTCCAACAAGGATGGTTACCCTGCGGCTTCGATCGTATTGAAGCAAAACATCGGAAGTAATGCCAGCAAGGTGATCGAAGAGGTGAAAGCCAAGATGGAGGATATGAAGGGAGACTTCCCTCCAGGCATGATGTACGAGATCAACTATGACGTGTCCAAGTTTGTGGACGCTTCCATCGACAAGGTAATGCATACCCTGGTAGAGGCATTTGTCCTGGTTGCGATTGTGGTATTTCTCTTCTTGGGGGACTGGAGATCGACGCTGATTCCTGCGATTGCCGTTCCGGTTTCCCTGATTGGAGCCTTTGTCTTCATGCAGCTCTTCGGGTTGACGATCAACTTGATTACCCTTTTTGCACTCGTATTGGCCATCGGTATTGTGGTCGATGACGCGATCGTGGTGGTGGAAGCAGTGCATGCCAAGATGGAGGAGGAGCACCTTTCTCCCTACAAGGCAGTGAAAAAGGTACTCGGCGAAATCAGCGGTGCGATCATCGCCATCACCTTGATCATGACCGCGGTATTCGTTCCCGTAGCCTTTATGACTGGGCCTGTTGGAGTCTTCTATAGACAATTCTCCATTACCATGGCAAGCTCCATCGTGCTCTCTGGTATAGTGGCTTTGACGCTCACTCCCGTGCTCTGCGCCATGATTTTGAAAAACAACCATGGCAAAGCCCGCAAGAAGACACCAGTGGATCGATTTATCGATTGGTTCAACGCCCGATTTGAAAAGCTGACTGGAAGATATACTTCGCTTCTGACTCTTATCGTAAACCGTCGGTTAGTCACCTGGGCGATGCTCGCCGCATTTGCCTTTGGGATTTTCGCTGTGGACAAAGTCCTTCCTTCCGGCTTCATTCCCAACGAGGACCAGGGGATGATCTATGCGATTATTCAGACGCCTCCCGGATCCACTTTGGAGCGAACCAATGAAGTATCCAGAAACCTGCAGAAAATCGCCGAAGAAGTAGAGGGTATCCAGTCCGTATCATCCCTGGCTGGATATGAAATCCTGACAGAAGGCCGAGGTTCCAACGCCGGTACCTGTTTGATCAACCTGAAAGACTGGTCGGACCGTGAGCATTCCGTTCACGAGATCATCGAGGAGCTGGAGGAAAAGACCAAGGATCTCGGCGCGGTGATCGAGTACTTCGAGCCACCAGCAGTGCCGGGCTATGGTTCTTCCGATGGTTTCTCACTTCGACTTTTGGACAAAAATTCGACTGTCGATTACCACGAATTTGACAAGGTCAATTCTGACTTTATGAAGGAGCTGCAAAAGCGTCCCGAATTGACTGGTCTCTTTACCTTCTTTGCAGCAAACTATCCGCAATATGAGCTGATCATAGACAATGAGCTGGCCATGCAGAAAGGCGTCTCTATCGGTAAGGCCATGGAAAATTTGGACGTATTGATCGGTAGTACCTATGAACAGGGCTTTGTTCGTTTTGGTAACTTCTTTAAGGTCTATACCCAATCCGCTCCCGAGTACAGGAAGCTGCCTAGCGACATTCTCAATCTTTTCATCAAGAGTGAGCATGGAGAGATGGTGCCGTATTCTGCCTTTATGAAGATGGAGAAAAAGCAGGGACCAAACGAGATCACTCGCTTCAACCTCTATACCTCCTCTTCTATTAAAGGTATTCCTGCCAAGGGATATACCAGTGGGGATGCGATCCATGCGATTCAGCAGGTGGCCGAGCAGACCTTGCCCCACGGCTACGACATCGCTTGGGAGGGGCTTTCCTACGACGAAGCCCGTCGCGGTAACGAAGCGGTGTACATCTTCATCGTCGTCTTGATCTTTGTTTACCTGGTTTTGGCAGCTCAGTATGAAAGCTTCATCATCCCGCTCGCAGTCGTGTTTTCGCTGCCCGCCGGGGTGTTTGGTTCCTTCCTTTTGCTGAAAGCCATGGGCCTCGCCAATGACATCTATGCGCAGATAGGTCTGATCATGCTTGTGGGTCTTTTGGGTAAAAACGCCGTGTTGATCGTGGAATTTGCGGTGCAAAAACGCCAGCAAGGCTCCACTATTTTGGCAGCTGCCATCGAAGGAGCCAAGGTCCGATTCCGTCCCATCTTGATGACATCCTTTGCCTTTATCGCGGGTTTGATTCCTTTGGTCTTGGCAACAGGTCCTGGAGCTATCGGCAACCGGACCATCGGATCTTCTGCACTCGGGGGGATGCTCTTCGGTACCATCTTCGGTGTGATCATCGTTCCGGGGCTCTATTACATCTTTGGATCCATCGCCGATGGCAGAAAGATGATCCGGGACGAAGACGAAACCCCGCTCAGCGAGGAGTTTGTCGAGAGTGCCTACAGAGAAAGCACCCTCAAAAAGTTAAAGAAGTTGCTGAACAAAAAAGGATATGAAATCGAGCCTGACGCTAAACGAAACACAGATGTGTGATTATCAGCTAGGCGAGATTCCATATGACCTTTTACATCAAATTATAAACAGATGAAAATGAGTAAGCATATCAGCACCAAATCCATCGCGGCAGCTTTGATCATCCTGACTGCATGGGGCTGCAAAATCAGCGAGCCAACCTCCCGTGCCGAGAGGAAGGATACCCCTGAGAGCTACAATGGCTCTCAGGATACCACCAATGTCTCGGAAATCAAATGGTCGGACTTTTTCAACGATCCGAACCTGAGATCGCTGATCGATACCGCGCTGGCCAACAACCAGGAGCTGAATATGATGCTCCAGGAGATAAACGTCTCGAATAACGAAATCCGAGCAAGAAAAGGGGAATACCTTCCATTTGCGAATATCCAAGCCGGAGCAGGAATGGACAAGGCAGGTCGGTATACCCGCTATGGAGCTTTGGAAGCCAATAACGAGATCAAGCCCGGGGAGGAATTTCCAGAGCCGTACTCTGACTTTATGATTGGGGCCTATGCCTCTTGGGAGCTGGACGTCTGGAAAAAACTCCGAAACGCCAAGAAAGTGGCTGTGTTCAACTATCTCTCCTCGGTGGAAGGCAAAAACTTCATGGTGACCCAGCTCGTCGCGGAGATCGCCAATTCCTACTATGAACTGATGGCTTTGGACAATCAGCTGGCCATACTAAACCAGAACATCACCATTCAAAAGGATGCCCTGGAGATCGTGAAACTCCAGAAACAAGCAGCCAAAGTGACTGAACTGGCGGTGAAACGGTTTGAAGCTGAGGTTGCAAAAAACCAAAGTTTGATCTTCGGCATCCATCAGCAGATCACAGAGACAGAAAATCGGATCAACTTCCTGGTGGGACGTTTTCCGCAGCCGGTGAAGCGAAGCTCGGATTCATTTGAGCAGCTGAGCCCACAGCTGGTCAAGTCGGGCATCCCGTCCCAGCTTTTGGCCAATAGGCCGGACATACGCCAAGCCGAAATGGATCTAGAAGCCGCCAAGCTGGATGTGAAAGTGGCCAAAGCGAACTTCTACCCTCAGTTTCGCATCACGGCTGGACTGGGCTACCAGGCCTTTAATCCAAAGTTTCTCTTCACTACCCCTGAATCCATGCTGTATTCGCTGGCTGGAGACCTAGTGGCGCCTCTGATCAACCGAAATGCGATCAAGGCCAACTACAACTCGGCCAATGCCAAGCAAATGCAGGCGGTGTTCAATTATGAGCAAAGTATCCTCAATGGCTATATCGAGGTCGCCAACCAGCTCGCAAAGATCGATAACCTAGGAAATAGCTACGCGCTGAAGGCCCAGCAAGTATCGGCCTTGACCGAGTCGATTTCGATATCCAACAGCCTGTTTAGATCTGCGAGGGCAGACTACATGGAAGTTTTGCTGACGCAAAGAGATGCCTTGGAATCCAAAATGGAGCTGATCGAGACCAAGATGGAGCAGATGAATGCGATGGTCAACATCTATCAGGCTCTAGGAGGAGGATGGAATTAACCCAAGTATAAACTGAAGACGTTGGCGTAGGCTGACACAGAGTGATGATTAATTTTCTATTCGAAAACCATTCTCCAGCGTTGCGGAATGGTTTTTTTGATTTCAGAAGGGGCAATTTCCTGTTTTGGGAAGTTATTTAGACACATTGTTGGGATGATACACAGGCACGGGGTTCAAAAAACGGCCTGGGAGGCTGTTTTGGCAGTCGGAACAGTCCTTGCAACAAATGGCTCGGAACACTAAACCAACTATTTTCTATGAAAACAATCAATCAAACCCCACGCACGTCTCCGCTTCGCAGCACCATGGTCAAGAGATTTGGAGCAGTATTGCTTGCCGCATTTTGCATGGTGGGCATGTCCTCCTGCAACGACGAAGACGAAGATCCTATCGTTGACACCGTCAGCCAGCAGGATAGAGACTTCGCAGTTTCTGCGTCTCAATTTATCAATGCGCAGGTCAGCATTGGGCAAATGGCGGTAGATAAGGGAGAAGACGATTCTGTCTTGGAGTACGCGAATATGATCGTGGAAGACAATGCAGAAAGCCAGTCCGAGCTAGAAGGAATCGCTGACTCAAAAGAAATTGAAATTTCCGCCGATATTTCAGCTGAAATGCAAGCCAAGTACGAGGAACTTGCAATGCTGGAAGGCGAGGATTTCGACAAAGCTTATGTCCAATTCCAATTGGACGCGCTGGAAGACTCCAAATCGATGTTTGAAAACGAGGTCGACAATGGCCAAAACTTCACCGTAAAAGGATATGCGGACAAGGTATTGGGCATGGTCAAAGCGCATAGAACTGAAGCGCTCCTAGTCAAGGCCGAAATCGGATTGGAGGATTTGTAATAATCAATTCTTCAATCTGCGAGCCGGTTTCCCCAAAAGGAAACCGGCTTTTTTGTTTCTGGATGTCACGTCCAGCAAAGACTGGGAGGACACTTATCTAAAACAGCATAGGGGCAAATAGAACCAGATAGTCTCTCCAGTTGGCCCACGTGTGGCCGCCTTCACTTTCGTGGTATTCGTGCTCCAAGCCAGTTTTGTCCAGTATAGAAAGCAGACGCTGGTTGGATTCGATCACAAAGTCAGTCTTGCCGCAGGCTACCCAGTATTTCTTCACACCGCTTTCCTTGAGAGCTGTGAATTTTTTCTCCAACTCGGCCATGTCTGCATTGGCATCAAAAATCCCGCTACTGAAGACTCCGATGTAGGAGAATTTGTCGGGATAGGTAGTGGAGGCTGTGATGGTGTGTGCCCCTCCCATGGAGAGTCCGGCGATTGCACGGTGGTCTTTGTCGGCCTTGATTCTATAGTTTTTTTCGATGTAGGGGACCACATCCTCGACGAGGCTTTTTTCAAATTTTCCCTGAAACTGACCATAGGTCTCGCGAGTAGGGGCGGTCACTCCAGGCGCTTGCTTAAGCGTGGAGCTTTGCCAAGCGTTGCCATTAGTCATGACGACGAGCATGGGTTTGGCTTTACCGGAGGCGATCAGGTTGTCCAAAATCAGGTTGGCTCGGCCCAGAGAGGACCAAGCATCCTCGTCCCCTCCAGCTCCGTGTAGCAGGTAGAGTACTGGATAGGAATCGGTGGAAGAGTCATACTCCGGCGGCGTATAGACGTACATTCTGCGTTTCATTCCCAGTGAAGGCGAGTCATACCAGACTTGGGAAAGTGTTCCGTGAGGGGTGTCGTTTAGCTGGAAAACTTCCGATTCTTGCCCTGGAATCATCAAGAGGCTGGCATACCGAGTGCCATCCCGCAGTGCATGGGGATTGGTGGGGTCTATGGCCGAGACTCCATCGATGAAGAAGTTGTAGTGATACATGGAGGTCGGAAGAGGGTCGATGGTGACCGACCAGATTCCTTTTTCATCCTTGGTCATAGGGAGTGTTTCGCCAAATCCCATCCAGCTGCCGTTGATGGTGACGGCATTTGCTTTGTCGGAAAATACCCGAAATGTGACTGATCGGCTGTCGGAAATCTCCGGAGAGACTACCCGAGGGGGCTGCATGGCACTGATTTCTTGCGCTTCAAGGGACTTGACGCTCCCCGCTACAATCAAGAGGGCCGCCGCCAAGGTTTTGAGTTTGATGTTCATGGGTTTATTGGTTAAAGAGTTTCGGTGCAAATTCGGTGAGGTAAACCCTCCAGTTTCTCCATGTGTGGCCGCCCTCGGACTCTACATACTCGTAGGGCATCTTCATGGCATCCAGCTTGGCGCGGAATTCTTTGTTGGCATCGTAAAGGAAGTCGGTCTTTCCGATCGCTATCCAGTAGAGCTTGTAGCCATTGTCCATCTCGGCTTTGAGTTTCCCGTCGAAATCACTGTACATCTTACCGGTGGCATCCTCTCTTGGCATGATGGCTGCTGAAAATAGGCCTACGTAGTCGAACGTGTTTGGATAATTGTTGGAGATATGCAGGGAATGGTATCCTCCCATGGAGAGTCCAGCAATGGCTCGATTGGATTTGTCAGCCTTCACTCGATAATTGCTTTCCACAAAAGAGATAATGTCCTTGAAGTTGGCCTCGTAGGTACCATCCATGGTTTTGGCTACCATGAATTGCGGCTTGTAAAAACCTTTGCTCCCTTCCCCTGGAGCCCCATCCTGGATTACGTTTCCATTGGGCATCACCACGATCATGGGTTTGGCTTGGCCCTCGGCAATCAGATTGTCCAATATCTGTGAGGTGCGTCCCAGATTTATCCACGCCTCTTCATCTCCTCCAGCGCCATGGAGCAGGTAAAGCACAGGGTAGGAGTCCTTGGAGTTTTCATATCCCGGAGGTGTATAGATTGTGATTCGACGATCCATGCCCAGGCCGGGCGAATCATACCACCGTCTGGTCACCGAACCATGGGGTACATCGTTGACTTTGAAAAGGTCTGCGCGGCCACCGCCTACGATGAATATGTTGGTGGCTGAGGCCACGTCTCGAATCAAAAAGGGATTGTTGGGATCTGTGGTGGTAAATCCGTCGATGGTGAAGGAATAGTTATAGAGTTCGGGCTTGAGGACTTCGCTCTTGTAAGTCCATACGCCTTTATCGTCTTTGGTCAAATCGGCTTTTCCGGGTCCGTCAAAAGTACCCCTCGGGGTTTCCATTTTCACCGTTGGGAGAAAATCCCCTGTGATCTGAACCGACTGGGCCTTGGGAGCCAAAAGTCGGAAAGTCACGGAAGCGTCGTCATGCACTTCTGGTGAAATGATCTGTTGCGCGCCAAAAAGCGCCTCCTGAGCTCGAACAGCAATGCTCAAAGCTGTTAAGAAGATTAAGGAAAGAAGTAGGTTTTTAGTCATGGGTTGTTTTCTATTGTCTCAAAGTGGAAAAATAGAAAATCCAAAATTCAATTCCTACACTTCAAGCCCCTAGCTAATTGACGGTGAGGAAAAAAACTGCTTTATCCCTCGTTTTGCAGCGAATCCACAGGGTTGGTCCAGGCGGTCTTCAGCGTATGGTAGCCGACGGAGAGAAAGGTCAGTCCAAACATAGCAATGGCGGTCATCAGATACAGGGACCAGCGGACCTCGGTATGGTAGGTAAAGTCGGAGAGAAAATGATCGACAAAATACCAAGCCAGGGGAAATCCAATCACCATACTCGTCACCACCAATAGTGCAAAGTCGCCACAGAGGAGCACAGATAGGCTGCCGGCAGAAGCTCCGAGTACTTTTCGAATCCCGATTTCTTTCGTTCGCCGCTCGGCGGTGAACGAGGCCAGTCCAAACAATCCCAATCCCGAGATCAGTATTGCCACAAGGGTGAAGGCCAGCGCCAGTTTTCCGATTACCTGCTCACTCCGATATTCTTGGTTAAACTCTTCCTCGAGGAAAGAATATTCGAAAGGGTAATCGGGATTATGTTTTTTGAAAACAGATTCAATCTGGGCCACGGTGGTATTCATGGGAGCCTTGCCGGAGACTTTGATGAAGTAGTGGAAACCGACATTTTCCGAATACATAAAGATCATCGGTTCGATGTCCGCCTTGAGGTTGTCGTTGTGGAAGTCCTCGGTGACTCCCACGATTTGGCCCTTGCCATGCCACATTTCCAGCTCCGTCCCCACTGCTTCCTCGGGATCCAATCCCATGGCTTCGGCGGCTTTTTTGTTGATGATATAATTGGAGGCATCTTGGGCTCCTACGAAGTTTCTCCCTTCGCGCAGCGGAATTTGTAAGGTAGGAATGAAGCCCTCATCGCAGCGCAAGATCTTAAAGCTGATGTTAGATTGTTCCGGTTTGCCCGGCCAGATGGGATCGGAAGAGGTGATCGGGACTGTGAAAATGCTGTTTCCGCCAAAAGCGACATTGGATATGTTTGGGAGCTGGAGGAGGTCGTTTTTGATTCCCGTGTAGTTTTTGACAATGCCCTCGTTTTGGTCGATGACCAGGACGTTTTCCTTGTCAAATCCTAGGTTACGCTGGCTGATGTAGGTGATTTGCTGATAGATTGCGCTACTGCAAACTATCAAAATGGCGGAGGCCGCAAATTGCGCGACGACCAAGACCCGGCGTAAGCTGACACCGCCGAGCATGGATCGGCTGTCACCTTTCAAGACTCGCAAGGGATTGAATGCCGACAGGACGAAGGCAGGGTAGGTTCCCGACAGGATTCCCGTCAAGAGCGTCAGGAGAATCATTCCTACGATCAAGATCGGGCTGCCCAAGTCCAATTTGATGGCTTTTTCAGTCAGCTGATTGAAAAACGGAAGCAGCAAATGAACCAGCAAAATAGCAAATACAAGCGCGATCCAGGAAAGCAGAACCGACTCCAGGATAAACTGCACCATCAATTCACTGCGGTTTGCGCCTATGGCTTTTCGGATTCCCACCTCTTTTCCTCTGCTTCCTGACCGTGCGGTAGCCAGATTGATGAAGTTGATGCAGGCCATCACCAAGACCAATAGCGCAACAAATCCGAAGAGATAAACCTGCTCGATTCTGCCGCCCACATTCACCCCATTTTCAAATTCGCCATAAAGCCTGAGCTTTTGGTAAGGAAAAAGAAAGGGGCTGCCTGTACAATCGCCACAATGGTTTTGGATCAGCCCGGCGATTTTAGGATTGGGGATTTCGCTGTTTTCCCGAATCAAAACCGCGGTGCGAGAGCCTCCAGCCTGCCAGTTTTCCATCCACGGATTTTCATCCAGATAGAGCTCAAAGGGAACCACAAAATCAAAATGAAGCGAGGAGTTTTCCGGGACGTTTTCAAAAACTCCCGACACCGTCAGCTCCTGTTTTTGGTTGAGATTGATCGTTTTTCCTACAGGGTTTTCTTGGGGAAAAAGCTTTTCCGCCAGTTCTCCCGAAAGTACGATGGAGTTCAGTTTTTCTGGATTTCCTCTAAAAAAAGAAAGCCCAAAAACCTCGAAAAATGCCGAATCGGCAAAGATGCCGGTTTCCTTAAAGCCTTCGATTTGGTTTTTGATCAGCAGGTCCGTCTCAAAGCTGTACCGGGTTACTGCTTCGATTTCCGGAATTTCGTCAAGGAGCACCTCTTTGAGATTTGCCGGTGGAACCGAATGCGTCGAGATGCTGGCATCAGGCATTTTGGCGTTGACCATTACACTGTAAATCCGATCACTGTTTGGCCAAAAACGGTCGTAAGACACCTCGTCCAAAATCCATAGTAGGATAAAAATGCTCACCGCGATTCCTGAGGTCAGCCCCACGATGTTGATCAGCGTGTAACCTCTATGGCGAAGCAGGTTTCGAAAAGATGTCTTGAAGTAATTTTTCCACATGGCTTATCTGAGGTCGGAAAGTGGGATTGCGCTCCCATCCTGAATTTTGTTGTGCGATTGATCCAAAGCCATGCCCGATTCGATGGCCCAATATTCCCAAAAATGGCTGTTTTTGACTCTAGTCGGAAGCCGCAACGAACAATATTGTCCGATTTTGGGAAAAAGGAAGGGCGGTTAGCTAAAGGCGAAAAGGAGAGCGGAGCTGTAGCATGAAGAGAATACTGGCTGCCAATGCCGGCAAAAACCAGGGGATACCAAAGAGTATGAGTAGAAAGGACAAAAAGAAAATACCGAGAGCGATCTGAACAAAGGAATTGCCAAAGTATTGGTAAACCAATGCCTGCAAAGCCATAGTAAGGGAAAGCAAAAGAAGTGGCAAGGCAATCACGGGTTCCCATGCCAAAAACTTTCCACCTCGCCAGAATAGAAAGAGCAACTCGGGCAACAAAACCAAAATTAGAGTAGCCAAATGGTTCAGAGCTTTTTTCGAAAGGGGAGTTGGAAGACTTCTGAACCAAGACATTCGGCTGAATTCAAAATCGGCCTTTTCGAGCAGTAGTGGAATTTGAAAGTAGGCTATGCAAAGAATTCCAAACTCTAGCCAGCGGTGGTCGTAAGTGCCCGAGCGGAAGGAAAGGAAAAATCCGTTGAGGAGAAGAAGACTAGCTCCTTTTGTAAGCAACAGAAGGATCGGGCGGTTTTGTCTTAGTTCCCAGAGCGACCATGTGAATCTCGGAACCGGGCCTCTCCAAGGAAGACTGATAAAAACGCTTTCTTTCAGGGGCTTGGAAAGGTGGGAATACAAGCGCCAGATAGTCCAGGCCAAGGGCAAAACAATAGTGCCCCATAATATGCTAAGTGAAATCCAAGCACTTTTTTCTATCCCGAAGACACTTAAAAAGGCAAAGTAGCCAATAAGAATCAGGTGGTTGGCGGTGAAAATTGCCAGCCAGTTTTTGGCAAAATCCCGAAAGGGTAGGAGGCCAGTCTGGTGAAATACCAGATAATTTCTTTGGAGGAGAGTATTCAGTTGGAACCTGAGGTGAAATCCCGAATAAGCCAGAAAACCAATCGGCAGAAGGGTGAAGGCCAGCGGATGGGTAAATAGGAATCGGCCGAGTAGCACATGTTGCTTAAACTCCATAAAGACTCCTCCGAAGACCAGCGCCAATACCCAAAAACCGAGCATACTTCGGTAAAATGGAACGGCGAAAGCCAGAAGTCCGATCCTATACTTACTAAAGTAGACAGCCATTTTCAAAAAGCAGTTTCGTGTCGATCGGTAAGTGGTCGAGGGGATGGGATTGATGGGTTGTGAGCAGGAAGCTTACGCCTGATTTGGCTTTTTCTATAATCAGATCCGTCAATGTATCCTGGCTCTTTCGGTCGATGGTGGTAAAGGGTTCATCGAGAATAATCAAGCTTGGATCGCCTAGAAATGCCAGGGCCAAGGCTGTTTTCTTCAGCATTCCGGAAGAGTAAGTACCTACTGGATTGGAGGAAAATGAGACTATGCCCAGGGTGGTTTTTAGAAGATTGATTTGTGGACTGCCTGCTTGTTTTGCAGATGCGACTACGCTGATTAGGTCGTCCGCGCTTAGAAATTCCGGAAAAACAGGTTCCGCCTCAGCATAGCCGATTTTCATTCGGTAGGGCAGGGGAGTTTTTCGGAGCGATATACCTGTCAGTTCGATCTCGCCTTTGGAGTCGTGGATTCCTGCGATTGCTTTCAAAAAGGTGGATTTGCCCGAACCGTTTTCTCCTCCGATCAGGTGAATGCCCGGCTTGAGTTTCAGCCTTTCGATAGAGAGTTTAAATCCAGATGGATATTCTTTTGAAAAGCCGGTAAGTGACAACAGCAGATCCATTCCAGTAAAGGTAGTAGCGGTGTTTTTGGGTGAAACTGAAAGATAAGGCAGGTTAATTGTTTTTGAACGCATTTTGTACAGAAAAGGAGAGGATGATTGGGCGATGTACGGGGATTTGGGAAATTTTATTCTTTTTCACTAAAGAAAAGTTTTTTATTGTATTGAAAATCAGTAATTTAAATAGTTTTTATCGCCAAGCAGATTGCTTTTTTTATAGTGCCCGAGTGGGGGCTTATTTGGCTTTATTCGGTTTTACCCAGGCCGACCCAGGGTTTTGGATCCGTTCCAAAAAAGGACGGAAGCATTTGCAAGTAATATTTAGTACAGTTTTCCCAAAAGTATCAACGAGACGACTTTGACGATTTCCCTTCAGAGCTCATGCCTTTTCCGTGGGGCATGTAAATGAGAAAAAGTGGATTGTGTTTTTAACCCAACATCAAAATGAACGAGACTGAATCAAGTACCAGAAGAGACTTCATCAATACCTTGCTATTGGGTGGAGCCGCAGGAGGAATGGCTGCAATCCTTCCTCCATCACTTGCGTATGGAGACACGACTACGGCTTCTGCTCGGTTGAGCGAAGCTGAGGAATGGTTTAAGAAAATCAAGGGTACCCATAGGGTTGTATTTGATGGAACTACGCCCCACGAGGGCTTGCCGATAATTTGGAATTGGGCATTTTACTATTCCAACAACGGAACAGGTTCTTCAGATGAAGATATCACAGCCATGACGGTCCTTCGGCATTCGGCAATTCCTTTTGCAATGAAGACCGAGCTTTGGGAAAAATATCAGCTCGGCGAATTTGTAGGCGTGAACGACCCCAAGACCCAAAAGCCGTCACTGAGAAATACGATGTACGAGCCGCAGGAAGGGGATATGCCCGTTCCGATCGTGCAGGGAATCAAAGACATGCAAGCACGGGGCGCCTTGTTTTGTGTCTGCGATTTGGCGCTCAGTGTTTACTCGGGTGCCAAAGCAGGCCAGATCGGGGCGGATCCAGCCGCGCTCTATGAAGAATGGAAAGCCGGTGTTTTGCCTGGAATCCAGATCGTTCCCTCGGGTGTTTGGGCTTTGGAAAGAGCCCAGAAGCACGGTTGCGCCTACATTTTTGCGGGAAATTGAGGAGACGAACATGAAAATTGTTTTTGTGTTTTTAGGGCTTTTGCTGTGCGCAAATGTGGCTTGGGCTCAGCAAAAGCCGGTGAGGATTGTGTTTGATGTGACAAGCGCAGATCCAACTGTCCATCAGGCCGCAATTCGGCATGTGTCTTTGATGGCGCAATCCTATCCGGGATCGAGCTACGAGGTGGTAGTCTATGGGCAAGCCATTGAAATGGTGTTGGACGCCAAATCTTCTGTGGCCAAAGAGATATCGACTTTGGCTTCCGGGAACCAGGTAAAATTTGCCGTTTGCGAGCTAACCATGAAGAAATTCAATGTAGACAAGCCCCAGTTAATTGGAGGCGTAATGTCAGTTCCTGACGGTATTTTGGAGATCTACAGTCGACAGCAAGAGGGCTGGGGGTATATCAAAGAAGGACACTGACTTTTGAATTGATTTTATGGAAAAGGGCCCGCATTTCATCTGACAATAGTCTGGTGAAATGCGGGTCTATTTCTTGAAAATTTTCCTTCCAACAATAAACGACTATTCCGCATGAAGTGTGTCTACGGGATTAGCCAAGGCAGCCTGGATGGATCGATAGCTTACCGAGAGCAATACGATAAGGATGCTGAGTCCCAAAGCGGCGAGGAAAAGCGAAGGACCCAGCGCAATCCGATAGGCAAACTCCTGCAAGACCTTGTCCATCACAAACCATGCAAGAGACATGGATAGGGCGAATGCAATTAAAATAAGGCGGACGAATTCCTTGGAGAATAGCCACACTATGGAAGAGGCCGAGGCTCCCAGTACTTTTCGTACTCCAACTTCTTTTTGGCGGTTGTTTGCCATGAAAGTGGCAAGTCCGAAGGAACCCAGACAGCCGATGAATATCGCGATCCCTGCAAAAAATGCCAGGACGCTTGTAGTTTTTCGTTCGCCGCGAAACAGATTGTTCACGTCATCTTTGGCAAAGCTGTATTCGAAAAGATGCTCTGGATAGGCATCTTCCCAGATGTCTTCGATCTGGCTGAGCTGTTGATCGATTTGGCCTCCGGTCAGTTTCAGGGAAATAGTCTTGTATCCATCTAGGTTATTCATCAAGAGTAGAGGGGCGGGATTGTCGCCTGGCGAGGTGGAATTGAAATCCCGAACTACTCCATTCACGTGGAGTAGGTTGCCCCAGAGATCGATTTCCTGGCCGACAAAATCGGAGTATTCTTGAAATCCAGCGGACTTTGCCAAGCTTTCGTTGACCACGATACCATTTAGGGTGTCGAGATCGCCAAGCCCTTTTCCCGCTAGGATTTCCAATCCAAACAAGGCAATGTAGTCTCCGTCCGCTTCTTTGATTTGGGTATCGATAGGTTTGTCGGATCCGGAAAGGCTAATGCTCGTGCTCAATACGCTATTTGCAGCGGGAGGAGTACTGCTCAGACTCGCGGACTCGACTCCCGGTATTCGCATCAATTCAGATTTGAGCGTACGCTTCTTTGACTTCTCCTGCTGGGCATTGGCTTGCACGGCGGAGGAAGGGATGGGGATGTTTACGATAGCTTCTTGCACAAAACCCATGTCTTTCTTTTGCATGTGTCTGAACTGAGCATAGA
>CAZTJM010000088.1:0-18919 GCA_964613865.1 uncultured Limnohabitans sp.
TCTCCTCCTTCTTTCATATCATCGTTGTTGATGGATTTTCTACGTCTAGGACGCTGATCCATGCTCATCTTGCCGATACGGTAGCTGAAGTTCACTTTGAAGTTCATATTACGCATGGCGTTGGTGCTGTTTTGCATGATGGTCGGCGTGATGATTTCGTTGTTGATCTTAAACTCCTTCATCAGGAAGTTTTCGGCACCAAAGCCGATAGATCCTCTTTTCTCGTCAAACTGTTTGTTGAAGTTCAAGCCATACATGGCAAAACCTCCTGAGCTACCCTGCAACTGCACTTGGCGTCCTCTGGCAAAGGAGAAGACCTGAACCTGCCAGTCTTTTGGAAGCGTGTAGTTCCCGAACAATCTCCCGCTGATCACGAAGCCGTCGTTTTTGGCCGCATACTGGGGATCTGTCAAGCCGTTGTCCAACATCGCGTAGTAGAGGTCAGTTCCGCCGTTTAGGGAGAGCTTATTGCTGATGTTGATATTGAAGAAGATATTGGTACCCACAGCCTGCTCTTGGCCGATGTTTTCATAGGTGGTGAAGATCACCCCGTCATTCCGAACTGTTCTCAAAGGCTGGATGGAACCGGTGGTATTTCTATAGAAACCTGTAAAGTTTAGCGTAGTGCTCTTGATAAAGGTACTGTAGCCCAGCTCATAGTTATCCGTCATCTCAGGATCCAATTCTGGGTTACCTTGAGAGATTTGCTGCGGGTTGGAGATGTCGATGTTTGGATTCAGGAATCTCAAAGATGGACGCTGGATTCTTCTGTTGTACGCCGCTTTTATCAGGTTGCCGTTTTTCAGTTTTCTGCTGGCATTCAAGCTAGGGACTAGCGTTCCGTACGAAGGAATCTCAGCCTCGAATTCGGTTTTGAAATCCGCGTTGATCGTGGTGTATTCATATCGCAGACCAGTTTTCAAGGTGTAGTTTTTCAGGATAGGCGTCGTGTAGGACACATAACCAGCGGTCACATTCTGGTCATAGCTAAATTCGTTGCTCAGAGAAGGGTCTTCCAGCTCGACAAAATCCCCATCCGAACCTTCTGCCAAATAGTAGGAGAAGTCGGAGTACGCCTTTCTCAAGATATTCTTGGCGCCATATTCCAGGATTTTGTTCCCTTTCTCATCCATCGGAGTCACGTAATCCAACTGCACGGTGAATTCCTCGTTCTTGCTTGGATTGATGTTTCTTGTTCTGGACAAAACATCCTCCAAATCCTCATTGTCAAACAAGGTATTGGTAAAGGAATTCTCGCGATCGTTGGTGCTATAGAGTGTCAGGAAGCTGAGTTCTCTACCTTTCTTTTCAAAAGTCCTAGTATAGTTCAAGCTTACGTCCACGGAGTTGGAATTGTCCAGCGTGTAGGTTTCACGATTTTGGCTTCCTCTCAACACGTCGTCCAGATAGTTTTGGGTAAGGAAGTCCGTCTGCCAGTTTTTTGAATTTCTAAGACCAAAGTTTACTGCTGCGGTCAGGAAGTTGTACTCATTGATATCATAGTCCACACCGAAGTTGTATCGGCCGAAGACATCCCTTCGCTCGGTATCTGCCGATTGCAGGGAGGTTGAGACCGTCCCATCGGCGTTGTTGGTTACCTGCTTATTTTCAAAGCTACCCAGGATGTTGTACCCTGCTCTACCGAATCCGCCGAGAGAGAACCCAAATTTCCCCTTTCTAGCGCTGCCTTGAAGTCCGAGGTTAGAGCCTCTGAGTCCAAAGCCGGTGTTGACGTTTAGCGTAGCGCCTTGGAGGGTGTTTTTCTTGGTTACGATGTTGATGACCCCGGAGGTACCTTCCGCGTCGAATCTTGCGGACGGGGAAGTGATGACTTCCACGGCTTTGATCTCATCAGCAGGAATCTGCTTTAGCGCATCAGAGATAGAGGATGCCGCAATAGCAGAAGGTCTGTTGTTGATCAGAACAAGGATGTTGGAGCTGCCTCTCATGGAGACGTTGCCGTCCAAGTCCACAGAGAGCATCGGTACTCTTCTCAATACGTCGGTTCCGTCGCCACCCGCAGTGGTTTTATCGTTTTCAGCTTTATAGATTGTTCGATCCACTCGCTCCTCTATAAGCTCGCGCTGGCCTTGCACGGTCACTTCTTCCAGTGCCACGCCCTCGTCGGTCATGCCGATTTCACCTAAGTTGATGTCTGAGGATAGGGAATTGATGTTGACCGTTCTTTTGACGGTCTCATATCCCAAAAATGTGAGATGGAGTTCGTATTCCCCGAGTTCGTATCCGGTGATGTAGAAGACACCTTCACCGTCGGCTACGGCGCCAGAAGTGCTGACATCCGTGCCTGCCTTATAAAGTGCGGCGGTCGCATAGCCGACAGCTTCGCCGGTTTTGAGATCCTTGGCGATCCCGATGATTCGGCCGGAAGTGGTTTCGGCCTGTGGCTGCTGGGCTAAGGCCATGCTTGTTCCTACAAAGAAAAAAGCAAGTGCTAGATTGAGTAAATTTTTCATGGGTTTGTTTTCAAAAGAGGGCTTCTGCCAATTGATACCCCAAAGTTGGGCTCAAAGTTTTGCCCCAAAAAATCTAATAGACCAGCGGGTGCATCGCGTCGACAAATGCCCTATCCATCGGGACAAATCCCCAAAAAGCCACGACAAAGCCGCTTCGTCCGGCCAAAGCCCAAGTTCGTGGGTGGAATGCTCAGGTTTGTAGATTTGATTTGAGAGTGAAAAGTAAAATCCCTTAGTTTGGAAACTGAAAACCAACGGAATGGCACTAATCATCCCCAAAAAGAACCTTTCTCTGATCGTACACCTGCTCGGCTGGATCATGCTCTGTATCGTGCTGCTGCTGCTATCTCCGCTCTCCTGGAGAATGGGCGAGGTGGAGCTTCCCTTTCAGTTTTGGGCAAAACAGGTGTTTTTGATCGCCATTCTCATCACGATCTTTTACTCGAATTCTTCCCTGCTGGTGCCCCGGGTGCTGCTCCAAGGCAAAAACTACCTCTACATCCTGGGCATACTGATAGGCGCCGTGCTCTTCTATGGACTCGTGGTCTATTTTGAGCAGTTCATCGGATATGGCAAAGCCATGCACATGACTTTCAATCCAGACCGACCTTGGGAACCAAAAAAGCGCTGGATTCCCGGAGATGTCTTCCAGGTTTTGCTATACGTGATCTCGATAGGACTCAGCACCTCCGTGGCGCTGGTGCAAAAGTGGCAAAAGGACGAAAGTCTTCGCCGCGAACTGGATCGCCAGCGGGTCAACACGGAACTCTCCTACCTCAAGGCCCAGATCAACCCCCACTTCTTCTTCAATACGCTCAACAACATCTACGCGCTCACCAATCTGGACGTGGCAAAGGCCCAGGAGGCCTTGCTCAAGCTCTCCAGAATGATGCGCTACGTCCTCTACGAAAACCAAAAAAATGAAACCCTTCTCTCCAAAGAGGTGCGATTCATAGAGGACTACATCGAATTGATGAAAATGAGGCTTTCTCCCAAGGTCAAACTCAACATCCAGATCGAGGAGCCAAAGGAAGACTTGATCATCGCTCCCATGCTTCTGCTGCCATTTCTAGAAAACTGCTTTAAGCACGGCATCAGCTCCCAGCACGAAAGTGAGATCCTCATCAAAGTAGAAGTCATGGGTGACACGCTGTTTTTCGAGACCAGAAACCACATCTTCCCCGTAAATCCCGACAGTCCGGAAGCACACGAAAACGGCATCGGCCTGGTCAACACCCAGCGCAGACTCAGTCTGATCTATCCCCAAAAACACCGACTCAAATTTGGTAAAGACGAGGCGAAACAGGAGTATTGGGTAAACCTGACCATCAACCTCTCATGATTATCAAGTGTGTAGCAATCGACGACGAGCCTTTGGCGCTGGAGCTGCTGAGCAAGTTTATCAGCCAAACCGCCTTTCTTAAGCTGGAGGCGAAGTTTTCCAACGCCATCGAAGCCTTGGGGTTTATCAACCAGAATGAGGTACAGCTGATCTTAATGGATATCCAGATGCCCGACCTCTCGGGAATGGAACTGGCCCGGATCCTGGACGGAAAAAAGAACTCCGACAAGACGAGAATTATCTTCTGTACTGCCTACCATCAGTTTGCCATCGAAGGATATAAAGTCGAAGCCTTGGACTACCTCCTCAAGCCCTACAGCTATGAGGATTTTCTCAGCGCCGCGAGCAAGGCTTATCAGTACTTTGAGCGGATCAACAATGTACCGCCTGCAAAGGCCGCCGAGCCGTCGCAGCAGCAGGACTACATTTTCCTAAAAGTCGAGTATCAGCTCGTCAAGGTGATGCTCAAGGATATCACCCATGTGGAAGCCTACAAGGATTATGTAAAAGTCCACCTTCGATCCAAAGCCAACCCTCTGCTTTCCCTGACCAGCATGAAAAATATGGAGGAGCTTCTACCCTCTGACAAGTTTATGCGGGTGCACCGCTCATTTATCGTAGCCTTGGATCAGATCGATTCAGTCGCAAAAAACGTCATCCAGATCGGCGACCATCAAATCGCGGTGGGTGAAAACTACAAGGAGCAATTCCTGGAGTTTTTGGCTAAGTGGATGAACTGAGTTTCAGTAGGCAGTTTTCAGTGGGCAGAGGGCAGTTTGCAGTAGGCAGTCGGCAGTTGGTAGTCGCAGTGATGATCAGCTGTATCGTGAGCACGAGTCTTAATAATTCAAGCATAAACAAAAAGTAGATGACAGGGGTTTGCCCACTTCAGACCATCAAAGTGAGAAGCTACGTTGGAGTTTTGCCTTCGAAACACCAAATAAAATTGGGATAGGTGCGGTGGGAGGATTTGCCAGCGAGCCAGCGTCCGGCCTTGTGCGGCGGGAGCCCCGATATCTATCGGGGGCAAATCTTGTCCCGATATTCTTATGGTTCAAGCCAAAAGAACGGACAAAAAGGAGTAGCCTAGAGACTTGGGATGGCAACTATCAGCTAATAATAAATCAAAGCGAAATTTCGAAAATCGAATATTTTCAAAGCATAGTACTTTCTGCCATGGTAGGAGACACGACAAAGCAGTCCTAAGATTAGCAACGCCTACCAACCCATCCCCCATCAAACAATTTCCTTATTTTTGGTCTATGAGCGAAGACCAAAAGAAATACATGCGAGTGGCCATCGCGTTAGCTAAAGATGGAATGCTCTCGGGCAACGGCGGCCCATTTGGCTGTGTGATCGTGAAAGACGGTGAAATCATCGGCAAAGGTTCCAATAGCGTGTTGAAAACTAACGATCCAACCGCCCATGCCGAGGTGGTAGCCATCCGTGACGCCTGCAAAAACCTCAACCACTTCCAGCTCGAAGGCTGCGAAGTCTACACTTCCTGCGAACCCTGCCCCATGTGTTTGGGTGCGATCTTTTGGGCTAGACCTGAAAAAGTATACTACGCCTGCACCAAGGAGGACGCCGCGGCTGCTGGATTCGACGATGACTTTATCTACCAAGAAATCGAGGTTCAACCCGAACTTCGCAAGATCCCTATGCTCTCCTTACTCCGCGAGGAAAGCCTCAAGGCATTTGAGCTCTGGAAGGAAAAGGGGGATAAGACGCTGTATTGAGAGTTTCTGATTTACGAATCACCTTGTTTAGAGCGGTATAAGGCTCCTTTCGTCAATATCTTTTCTCCAATAAAAACTCCCAAAAATGAACCCAATCAAACACTTCCTCCACCTTTTTCTCCTTTTTCTTTCCACCAGCCTTTTCGCGCAGCAAGAGCTGAAAGGATCCCTAAACTATGGCAAGTCCGTGGCGGTATTTGGAGGTTCGGTATCGGTGATCCCTCCCAGTGACAGTGCCAAGATATTGTGGAAAGAGCGACTGGGGATGACCATCACCAACTACGGAGTACCGGGAGCGGGTTTCTCATCGCTTCAGGGAAAATCCCTGCAAAAGCAAGTGGACGAAGCGGGAGTCTTTGACATCTACATCCTCTGGGCCTCCACCAACGACTACACCAACAAGCGGGAAATCGGCAGCAACACCGACTTCACGGAGTTTGACGGCTACGATAGTACCAAGCTGATCACCCAAGCCGGAGGAATCAACTACTGCATCAGAAAAATCTACGAGCTCAATCCCAAGGCCAAGATCTATTTTTTTACCTCCAGCAAGGCCTTCAATGACCGTGGGGCCTATGACCCAGCTGTGACTGACGGCATGGTACGCTATGTGGACATGCAAAAGCAAATCTGCGAGCTCCACGGTATCCCCTACCTCGACCAGTTCACGCTGGGAGGCTATAACATTTACAATAAAGACCTCTACTACGTCGACCCCATCCACATGAACGCGGAAGGCTACAAAAAACTCGGCGAGCTGCAGGTGGCTTTTTTGGCTTTTCCCCATTGAGAAAAGTACGGCGACAAGGGGCAAAGCGAAATCTCGGAAATCGACCTCCCACTTCCCTGCCTCATGCTCCCAACCTCCCTTTCGGTCGCAGCAAAGCCTAATTTCCCCTTGTGAAAACCGCTCCGGTCCCGCTTATCCAATTCGCCTTTGAATCGAGGCATTTTTTACATAAATTCCTTATTCACAATCAGATAAAACACTAAACCCTGCATACCATGAAAAAGACATTGACAATTTTTGGAATAGGTGCGCTGGTCGCGGTGATCGCCGCATTTGCATTTCGAACAGAAGAATCTCCCTATCGTCTAAAAGTGGGCACACCGGAGATCAAATCCATCACTTCGCTAGCTTTTGGCCCGGATGGCATCCTGTTTATAGGAGACTCAAAAAGCGCCGCAGTCTTTGCGGTCAACACCAAGGACGCAGGCAGCTCGGGAGCCCAGGCCATCGAAGTCGCCGGGGTCGACAAGAAAATCGCCGGCATGCTCGGGACAACCGCTGAAAATATTTCCATCCTGGACGTCGCGGTGAATCCAATCTCCAAAAAAGTTTATTTGGCGGTTCAGTCGAGCGATGGCACGCCCGTACTGCTGAGGGTGGACGGAGACACCTTTTCACCGGTGTCCTTGAAAGAAGTAGAGTTTGACGCCGTCGTGCTCAACAATTCCCCAGCCGAAGATGCCAAAGACGGCAGAGGGCGTCCGCTACGTGTTTCTTCCATTTCTGATTTGGGATATGCAGATGGCAAACTGCTGGTGAGCGGTCTGTCAAACCAGGAGTTTAGCTCCACCTTCAGAAGCATTCCCTTTCCATTTACCGACAAACAGGACTATGCTTCTTTGGAAATATTTCATGCCGCACACGGCAGATACGAGACTACCTCACCGATTAAGACTTTCACGACCGGTGAGGTCAATGGCGAAGATTACCTGATCGCAAGCTATACCTGTACTCCTTTGGTACTCTTCCCTATGGATGAGCTGAAGTCGGGCACACACGTAAAAGGCCGAACCATTGCTGAAATGGGAAGTGGAAACCAACCCTTGGATCTCGTGAACATGGAGAAAGACGGCAAATCTTATCTAGTGATGTCCAACTCCAATCGCCCTGTATTCCGCGTCAACTTTGAGGATATAGAAAGTTTTGAGGGCTCACTTACGGAGCCTGTCACCGCCAACTTTGCCACCGAGGGTGTGGATTTCGTCTCCATGCCTATGACGAATGTATTGCAGCTGGACAAGATGACGGACGATACCATGGTGATCCTCCAACGCAAATCCAACGGTTCTTTGGATCTTTGGACTAGCGAAAAAGCGGAACATTTACTGAGATAATGGCTTTCAAACTCATTTCGATCAGGTTGTTTTTTGCGAACAGCCTGATTTTTTTTGGCATATTTCTAGGCCTATCCTGTACCAAGGAATCACAGGATGAGATTTCCATCCTTTGGGAAGACGAGCAAGCGTTAGGACTTATCCTGCCGTCTGGCCTGGTAGAAAATCCCGAACTGGCCCATTTCACCATCCATCTTTCTGGAAACAGTGACAATCCCCCAATCCTCGGAGAACTTATCCAAAGCGAAAATGGCTTCCTCTTTACCCCACTTATCCCCCTTACGAGAGGGCAGACCTACGAAGTACGCTACGAAGGCGCCCCAATCGGACAAATTTCCATCCCTCAATTGTCCGAGGAGGAAGCAAAGCTGGAGGTAATGGAAATCTATCCTACCCAAAACCGACTGCCAGAAAACCAGCTTAAATTCTTTGTCAAATTTTCAAAGCCGATGCGGGAAGGTGAATCGTCAACCCATGTAGTCCTTTTGAACAGTAAAAAGGACACCTTGAAAGGAGCTTTCTTGGATCTTCAGCCCGAACTCTGGAACGAGGACCAAACGCTGCTTACGCTATGGCTGGATCCAGGCAGGATCAAACGTGATCTGATCCCCAATCTCGAAATGGGAGCTCCTTTGACTGAGGGAGAATCCTACAGTATTGTCATCTCCGGTAAATGGAAAGGCAAAAATGGAGGAGAACTTGGCCAAAGCTTTAGCAAGGAATTTACGGCAAGCTCGAGAGACAGCATATCACCCCATCCTGATTCTTGGATGCTGGACATTCCAAAGGCAGGTACGAATGCAGCCCTCACGATAGATTTTCTGGAAGCATTGGACTTCAGCTTGCTAGCCAATGTCTTCACCATCAAGAAGGCCGCAGGGCAAGCCATTCAGGGAACTTGGGAAATCGGAATTGAGGAAAAAAGCATCCAGTTTATCCCAAAAGACCCTTGGCCAAAAGGACAATACCTGATCGAAATTGAAAGCAGACTGGAGGACTTGGCAGGAAACAACCTCAATCGTCTTTTTGAAACAGACCTTTTCAATCGCCCTGAATCCGATTCACCCTCAGACATCAAACGCCTGGAGTTTGAAATCAAGGATTGAGTCTTGATTCGACCAATACGTACCAAAGTTCTGGGTGACTAATATCACAGCTATTGTCTGGAAAAAAGGGCAGCTTCGGATTGATCCAAACTTGCCCTACCGTGAAAACCCATTTCCAAATCCTCATCATCGGCGGAGGAACCGCCGGCATCACCATTGCCGCCCAGCTGAAACTCAAGGACGAGTCACTAGACATTGCCCTGATTGAACCTTCCGACAAACATTACTACCAGCCAGCCTGGACCCTGGTCGGAGCTGGCACATATGATTTCAAGGATACGGAAAGAAATGAGGTGGACTATATCCCCAAAGGCGTAAGCTGGATACACGACAAAGCCACGGGCATCGACCCGGACAAAAACAGCGTTGAGACCGAAAGCTCAGGGACATTTACCTACGACTTCTTGATTCCCGTTCCTGGATTAGTCATGGCCCCTGAGCTGCTACCAGGTTTGACTGAGGCCTTGGACAAAGGCGTCGTCTGCTCCAACTATACCAATCCGGAGCATACCTGGGAAGTGTTGCAAAAGTTCAAGGGTGGAAACGCAGTATTTACCCAGCCCACCACCCCAATCAAATGCGGGGGAGCTCCGCAAAAAATCATGTATTTGGCGGAGGATTATTTTAGAAAAAAAGGAATCCGAGATCAAACGAACGTTCTCTATGCGACGCCAGGCACGATTATTTTCGGAGTACCAGACTTCGCCAAGACGCTGAAGAAGATCATCCACGATCGAGACATTATCTTCAAGCCCTTTTACGCCCCTGAAAAAATCGATTCTGAAAAGCGGGAAATCACCTTCAAATACTCTAAGCCGGGGGAAAGTAACTGTACCATCATGGAAGGGAATCCACTTGGAGAAGAATTGATCGGGGCACTGGAGATCAAAGTTCACTACGACATGCTGCATCTCGCGCCTCCCCAAACAGCGCCCAAATTTGTCCAGGAATCCAAACTGTCAATTCAGGAAGGTCCGGGGAAAGGCTGGATCGATGTGGACATCCACACCATGCAGCACAAGCGATTTCCCAATGTCTTTTCGCTCGGCGATGTCGCCCATCTCCCAACGGCAAAGACCGGAGCGGCAATCCGAAAACAGGCTCCAGTCTTGGTAGAAAACCTACTTTCCCTGATCAAGACCGGAACAGTGGGACACCAATCCTACGAGGGGTATTCTTCATGTCCCATCGTCACCCGATACGGGAGAATGGTTTTGGCGGAGTTTAAGTACGACAACGTCAGGGACAGCGATCCGCTGATCTCCAAATTTGTGGACACCACCAAAGAGCAATACAGCATGTGGCTCCTTAAAAAATATGGACTTCCTTTTATGTATTGGAACCTGATGCTGCGCGGCAAAGCTTGACCAAGGAGAGCTGTTTTCAGAACAGCCCCAAACAAAAAGAGAGGAATTTCTTCTTCTCTTTTTGTTACTGCTCATTTGATATCGGTGGACTGTCGTCCGTCGACCGTTGACCAAACCTATCTTTTCCCCATGCCGGGAGGCATCATTCGGCTCATGGCCTGCTTGGCTCCGCCCATCTTGTTCATCTGCTTCATGAGTTTTCTCATGTCGTCAAACTGCTTCATCAGGTTGTTTACCTCCACGATTGTCCTGCCCGAACCATCAGCGATCCGCTTCTTTCTTCTTCCGTCGATGATATCCGGATTCTGACGCTCCTTTGGAGTCATACTGCGGATGATTGCTTCGATAGGTTTGAAAGAATCGTCATCGATATCCAGACCTTTCATCGCTTTGCCCATGCCGGGGATCATGCCGATCAGATCTTTGATATTCCCCATCTTTTTTACCTGCTCGAGCTGGGAAAGGAAATCGTCAAAGTTGAAGTTGTTTTGGCGGATCTTGGCATTGATTCGCTTGGCTTCATCCTCGTCAAAAGACTGCTGGGCACGCTCCACGAGGGAAATCACGTCACCCATGCCGAGGATACGCTGGGCCATACGATCCGGATGGAAGATGTCTAGATTCTCCATCTTCTCACCTGTGGAGATAAATTTGATCGGCTTGTTTACCACGTGGCGGATGGAAATCGCCGCACCACCGCGGGTATCACCGTCCAACTTGGTCAGTACGACTCCATCAAAGTTTAATCTCTCATCGAAAGTCCTCGCGGTGTTCACCGCATCCTGACCGGTCATCGAATCGACCACAAAGAGTGTTTCAGAAGGATTGAGGGCTTTTTTCAACTCCTCGATCTCTTTCATCATCTGCTCGTCCACCGCCAGACGACCCGCAGTATCGACCACTACAGTCTTTTTTCCGGTCTTCTTGGCGTAGGCAATCGCATTGTTGGCAATCTGAAGGGCATTTTTGTTTTCCGGCTCTGCATACACTTCCACTCCGATCTGTTCACCCAAAACTTTCAACTGGTCAATCGCCGCAGGTCGGTAGATATCGCAAGCCACGAGCAACACCTGCCGTCCCTGTCTTTTGAGCAAGCTTCCCAATTTGCCGGTGAAGGTGGTCTTACCAGAACCCTGCAAACCAGAGATCAAAATCACCGCAGGATCGCCGCTGAGTTTGATGTCCACCTTGGAGCCGCCCATCAGCTTGGTCAGCTCCTCTTGGGTGATCTTCACCAAGAGCTGTCCCGGAGAGACAGAGATTAATACGTCGCGGCCCATGGCCTCGTCCTTGATCTTGTCGGTGACTTCCTTGGCTACTTTATAGTTGACGTCGGCATCGATCAGGGCTCTCCTGATTTCCTTTACGGTGGATGCTACGTTGATTTCGGTGATTTTTCCGGTTCCCTTCAGGGTTTTGAAAGCCCGGTCCAGCTTCAAACTTAAATTGTCAAACATTCGGCTCTGCGTCTATTTGTCGCAAAAGTAATGATTTTGGGGGTTTGGAAGGAAAAATAAATGGGATTATCGGTGGATGGTGGACAGGAGGTCAGGATGTTGGAAGTCGGATGTCGGATGTCGGAAGTCCGATGGAGAGGCCTGTGCGCCTAAGCTTGTCGAAGCATCCTACCTCCTTTGGTTCCTCGGGATTTGAAATCCCGTGGTAATACCCTAGGATTTTCAATCCTACTTTCCCAAAACACAACTTAAGCGGATCTCAGATCCTACGACAGGCTTTCGGAATTGCAAATTCCGAAGAGCGAAGGATGTCGGAAGTCGGATGTCCGATGTCGGATGTAGAGGGCAGTGCGCATAAGCTTGTCGAAGCATCCCGACCCCCTACTCTCGTGCTTAGCTTGTCTAAGCATCGCAGCCCCTCAGCGAATCATTCTGGGAGATCTCTTATGCGAAACGCGAAAATATCTTGGGGAGGAACCCAATCCCAAATACCGACCCCGACAGGGGTCAAACCTTGATTAACCATGGGTGCAACCCATGGACTACAAACCCGCAACAAGCCAAGTCGACCCCGAAGGGTGTCGAACTATGTAATTCACCAAAACATAGCAAGACATTTCCTCAGACATTTTCCAAGAACTTACTTTTTATGACTATGAACCCTTCGCCTCACTACTCTCGTCGCTCAGGCGCTTAGAGTGACACTTGGCTTACGTCCTACTTTCGTGCTGAGTTCGTCGAAGCATTGGTCCTCGGGATTTGAAAACCCGTGGTAATACCCTAGGATTTTCAATCCTCCTTTCCCAAAATACAGCTTAAACGGATCTCAGATCCTACGACAGGGCTTCGGAATTGCAAATTCCGAAGAGCGAAGAAAATCAAATGAGATTATCCTTTGCCTTGGCCGATCGGCCAGCTAGCGTCTATACCCCTAGCTAGGAAAGACTATCTCGTATTACCTAAAGCACGAGAATTTCGGAATTTAATTTCAATGCGTATGATTTTCACCTTAACTGCCAACTAATCACCTCCCCAAATCCACTTCAAACTGTCTTTTTCCCGTTCTTTTGATCCAAAAGAACCAAAAAATCAAGACAGGGCAAAAACAGGAGTTTTTGAGCCAGATTGTGGGTTGCAAGCTTCCACCCGCAAGGCCGAACGCTGGCCCGCTGCTGCGTCAGCCTGCCGCACCTATCCGATTTTAAATTTGTGCTACACAGAAAAATTCAAGCATAGATACCCCGATCTACGTCGCCCAATTTTTAAGATCCATAATACCCCATTTCGGATTTTTCATGAATCTTAAAGAATCTGATCAGTACCCACAAGCACCTACATTGTAGCCTCCCGACCTCCTACTCTCGTGCTGAGCTTGTCGAAGCATCCCCACCTCCTACTTCCCGACATCCTACTTCCTACTTCCCGACATCCTACCTCCTACTTCCCAACATCCCACCTCCTACTTCCCAACATCCCAGCTCCCAAACTTCCCTGCCCCTCAGCCAATCCTTTCCTACGAAATCCCTATTTTGCAGGCTAAATTTTGAAAACCGGTTCATGAAGCTCAATTTTCAGAAAAACCTGCTTCCCCACCTGCTGGGAATACTTCTTTTCTACCTCATCGTCGTACTGTATTTCTCCCCCATGGTATTCGACGGCAAGATCATCTTCCAAGGCGACATCCTCCAGTGGGAAGGCTCGGCCAAGGCCGTGCTCGACTACCGCGCAGAGACCGGGGAGCAAGTGCTCTGGACCAACAGCATGTTTGGAGGAATGCCCTCCTACTTCGTGAGTTTGGAATTCCCCGGTGACCTGACCAATGCCCTGATCAAAATTTTGACACTTGGGCTTCCCCACCCGATCAATGGCTTGTTTTTCGGAATGCTGGGCATGTATATTTTGCTGCTCAGCTTCGGAGTTCGGCCTATTTTCTCCATCGCCGGAGCTATCGCCTTTTCTTTCAACACCTACAACCTGCTTTCTCTGGAGGCTGGACACAATGCCAAAATCTGGGCAGTTTGCCTGATTCCTCTGATCTTGGCCGGTATCCATCTTGCCTTTGAGCGAAAGAGAATCCTCGGCGCAGCCCTGCTCGCTTTGGGGCTTCTGCTCCAGCTAAAGTTCAACCACCTGCAGATCACCTACTACACGCTGATTATCTCGGTGATTTATGTGATTGTCAGATTGGTTTTTGATTGGAAAAAAGAAGGGATAGCAAGTATTTCCAAGACATTGGCCTTCCTCGTACTCGGAGCAATCTTGGCTGTGGGAGGAAATCTCGGCCGATTGGCCACCGCTCTCGAATACAGCCCCTATTCCACCCGGGGAAATGCAACCCTGGAAACCAAATCCTCCGGTTTGGACCGAGAATATGCCTTTGGCTGGTCCAATGGCATTGTTGAAACCCTGACTCTGATCATTCCGGATTTTTACGGAGGCGGCAGCAATACCCCGCTACCCAAAGATTCTGCTTCCGAAAAAGCCCTACGCGCACAGGGAATCGATGCTGCCCAGATCAACGGCTTTTTGCAGGGAGCGCCAACTTATTGGGGCGACCAGCCTTTCACCGGCGGCCCGATCTATGGCAGCGTGATTTTGGTTTTTCTTGCCATTTTGGGGATTTGGGCTGCGCCAAAAGAAAGCCTCATCACCTTTGGCACCATCATCGTCCTTTCCCTGATGCTGAGCTGGGGCAAAAACCTGGCTTGGTTCAATTACCTCCTGTTCGACATTTTGCCTGGCTACAACAAGTTTCGCGCAGTCTCCATGGCCTTGGGCATGACGCTTTTTGCCATTCCGATTTTGGGCATGATCTCTCTGGAAAGGTTGGCGAAAAAAGGCGAACTCAAGCCTCTGCTCTACGCTGGGGGAATCGTCGGAGGACTGACGCTCATCTTGGCGGTGGCTTCCGGAGCTTTCTTCCGCTTCGAAGGAGCCGGTGATGCCAACCTCCCCGAATGGCTGGTGACCGCCTTGAAAAGCGACAGAAAAGCCATGCTTTCCGCATCCGCCTGGAAAAGTTTCGCCTTCGTCGCCGTGGCGGCAGGTTTGGTTTATTTTTATCTCAAAGGAAAAATATCCGACCTCATCCTCGGGACGGCACTGATCGCCTTGATCACGCTCGATGTCTGGACGATCAACAGAAGATACCTTAACGCGGACTCCTTCCAAGGCAATCCTTCCCGACAGTTTTTCGCAGAAACCCCGGCTGAAAAATCCATCGCGGCCGATCAGGGCTACTTCCGCGTCCTCCCGCTCACCGAGGGACTGACCACAGGAGCGCGCACCGCCTACCGATTCAACAGCCTCGGAGGCTACCACGGCGCCAAGCTCAGACGCTACCAGGATCTGGTGGAAAACAGCCTGCAACCTGAGCTGGAAGCCTTTATCGCCAAGGCCCAAGAGGGAACCTTTGACTGGGAAAATGTCGGAGTGATGAACATGCTCAACACCAAATACCTCATCGCGGGATCGGAAGCAAACACGGTTTTTGAAAACCCCGAAGCCAATGGCCCTGCCTGGGTGCCTTCGGAAATCATCCCCGTAGCTTCCAACAACGAGGAAATTGCGCTCCTTAGAGAGATTGACACTAAAGCACAGGCAACACTAAACTCGGGGGAATTTGGAACGGTCTCAGCGGGAGCTGGACAAGTAACTTTGACTTCCAATTCTCCGAATGAGCTAAAATACCAAGCTTCTATGACACAAGGCGGATTGGCCGTGTTCTCCGAAATCCACTATCCCAAGGGCTGGACTGCAACTATCGATGGAAAGGAAGTTCCCATCCTTCGCGTGGACTATCTCCTGCGCGGATTGGAAATTCCAGCGGGAGATCACGAAGTAGTCTTTACCTTTGCGCCTTCCAGCTACTATGCAACCAAGACGCCAATGGTGATTTTCCAATACCTCATCGTCCTGACGCTTCTGGCTGGCCTTTATCTATCTTACAAAGAATCCCATGCAAGCGCCTAAGGAAGACCAAAAAGACCAAGTGGTCAGCTTCTATGACCAGTTTGCCGAGAAGCAGCAGAAGACCGGAATCAACTCCCGTCACCTGAGCATCCTCGACAAGGTCAAGCAGGCAGGACTAAAATCGGAACACAAAATCCTGGAAGTGGGCTGCGGCATAGGCACGGTATCGCATCTCCTGGCGACCCAGGTACCTCAGGGCGAAGTCTTGGCCGTGGACATTTCCCCGGAAAGCATTGAGAAAGCCAAGGTGCTTTGGAAGTCCCAAACCAACCTGAATTTCGAAGTTTCGGACATGTCGGACTTTGACAAAAAGGGCAAAACCTTTGACTTCTTCGTCTTTCCAGACGTGCTGGAGCACATTCCCGTGGACCAGCATTTCCGCCTGTTCCAAAATATCCAAAAGCATTCCCATTCCGACTCGGTGATCTTTATCCATATCCCGGCGCCGAGATACCTGCAGTGGATGATAGACAACGAACCCCAAAAGCTACAGGTGATCGACCAGCCTCTGGACTCCGGCGACCTGATCAAAAGCATCACCGCCAATGGATTCTTTCTGGAAAAGATGGAAACTTATCCCCTTTTCTATGAAGAAAAGGACTATCAATACTTTGTCTTCCGCGCGGCAAAACCCCTCCAAAGCTCCACTCCACGCAGCAAATGGACCGTATTGAAAGAGCGGATACAAATACGCCTGAAATACGGCCTAACCAAATAAATCAAAGAGTCATGAAAATACAGGAAAACAAAGTGGTAGGGCTGACCTACGAACTCAAGGTGAGCAAGCTGGAGGACGAGATCGAGTCGGCTCCATTTAGCGTGGAAATCCGCGAAGAGGACGATCCCTTCTACTTTCTATTCGGGCAGAGTGGCCTACCGGAAAAATTCGAGGAGCTGCTTGCCGGCAAAGGTGACGGAGAGGACTTTTCCTTTTCCATCCCTGTGGACGAAGCCTATGGTGAGCCGGACGACGAACTGGTCATCACCCTTCCGAAAAGCCAGTTTTCCGGGGAAAGAGGCTTCTCTCCAGAGATGCTGGAGGAAGGCAACTTCCTTCCCCTGATGGACGAAAACGGCTACAGCATGCAGGCCAAAGTCCTCAAGGATATGGGCGAAAACCTTCTCCTAGACTTCAACCATCCCCTGGTGGGCTTCGACCTCCACTTCGAAGGGAAGATCATCGAGGTACGCGAAGCAACCAAAGAGGAGATCGCGCACGGCCATGTGCACGGCGAGCATGGGGAACACGAATAGCAGTGGGCAGTTTGCAGTATTTGTCCGGCTGAGCACCTGAGTAACGTCAGTTACGAAATCGAAGGCTTCTACATATCCGCCAAATCCTTCCAATAAAAGCAAAACCGGACGGGAAATCGTCCGGTTTTTCAATTTATTGTCCCCTCTAGGTGTGGTAGAAGCAAAGGTAGAACTGGGTGGAATCTGCAATTCCTCTCCCCGCCCGACCAACAAGACGTGTAGCACTGAGATCGGGGGAAAAACAATCAAACCCATACCCAGAGTCCCAAAGAAAAACCTCTCCAAATCTCCAAACCCCAATTTGCCGAAATAGACGGAATGATTAATTTGAGAACCGGTTATCATAAACAGAATCAATGTTTTTCTCCAAAATCCAAGATTAACATTACATGAAAACAATTCTAGCACTCGCCGGGCATACAATGGCCCGTGTTCAAAATAGAAGGATTGAAAGAAAATTGGATCAAAAAGGGGAGATATGAATTTATTACCGACTACCACTACAAGGGAAAATCCGCTATCCTTCCCGACCAAAAACTGCCTTTTAGAAAAAAAGACATAAAATCATTCAGATCTTTGTGAAATAATTCCCCTTAAACCTTATTGCCAGCAGATTCTAAGCCATGCGCCGACTACTTACCTCTGCCTACTACGCGGACTATCCATCCGATCTGGAGTTTAGTCTTGAGGAGGCCTTTGCGCAGATCCAGTCGCGGGAGTGGACAGCGCAAAACTTCCAGTTTGCTACGGCTGTATCCGTCATGTCCTCCTCCCGCATCGAAGGAGAGACGCTGGAGGTAGACAGCTATGTGAAGCACAAGGTACTCGACGTAGAGTATCTACCCAACCTCACCCAGCGACCCAATGACCTGTATCAGGCCTATGAATTTGCCAGGGACAATGAGCTGAGCCGGGTGAATTTCCTACAGGCCCACCGCATCGCCACCGAGCATCTGCTTCCCCCTCAGTCTCGTGGAACGATCCGTAGCGGAAATATGCTTATCCTCGAGCAGCAGACCCAGCGCATCCAGTACGAAGCGGCTCCGCCTGCTATTGTCCGCGAGGAATTTGATGTCTTTTGGGAGGAATTGAGGGGACTTTTAGCCTTTCCCCTGGAGATTCGGGAGGTGTTCTACTATGCCTCGCTGATCCACCTGGTCTTTGTGAAGATCCACCCCTTCAATGACGGCAACGGGCGCATCGCGCGACTACTGGAGAAGTGGTTTATTGCCAGTCATCTTGGTGACAAGACTTGGTATATTCCCAGCGAGCTCTATTATTACGAACATCTCAAGCAGTACTACGACAGCCTGGCGCGAGTGGGTTTGTTTTACGAATCCTTGGACTATGGGCAGTCTCTGCCTTTTCTCGGGATGTTGCCCCAATCGCTGACAGGCAGCCGCTAAGTTATCTGGAGCGGGAGGGAATTCGCCTGCCCTGCAACCTGGCCCAAGGCTAAAATCATTCTCAGAATGATTTCATAACGCCTTGTCCTACCCTCCTATCCTTGCCAATTTATAATTGGCCTTCTATCCCATTGTTTGGCCCCCCTCTGGGCTCAGATTCTTCTTAACACTTTTGAAGTTCGAGTGGTCGCTGGGTGAAGTTTGTAACTTCACCCTCATATCCTAGCCAATTTGTAATTGGTGGATAGACTCTAGTCACCAATAATCCACTTCTATCAAGCCCTTTTGTCCTGAGTAACTCCGTGCACTGGAATATAGGTAATCCTCCCCGTTTTCGACCCAGCCTGCCCTAACGGGATTTTCATGAATATAGGTCATCCTGCTCTCGATCATCTCAGGCCGATACAATTCTATCGCATGGTTTTCATGGGTCCAAAACTGCAAATCGCCTGATCGCTTATTAAACTCCGCGTGATATTCGAAAATCATCCTCATCCAGTCTCGCCGGCTTTCCTGGGGATTCTCCAAGATCATTTTCAACAACTTCTTACTCGTAAACTTTTTAAAATCGCGCACCCATTCCGAAAGCTTCCCGTCCTTTTGCTGAACTACCAAGTGGACATGATGGTCTAGCCCCCTATTAATCGGACAATTGAGTTTTTGAATTTGTATAACCGG
>CAZTJM010000089.1:0-18795 GCA_964613865.1 uncultured Limnohabitans sp.
AGTTGGTATGTTTACCAACTTGGGGTTAGCAGTAGCTGTTGGGCTTACACTTGCTGCTTTCGAATATAAGTCTTTCGACGACTCAGGCCTTAAGGATCTGGGAGCTGTGACAGACAACTTCGAAGAGTTGCTTGATGTGCCTATCACAGAACAGCCACCTCCACCACCTCCACCTCCACCAATGGAACAGCCGATTATTGAGGAAATTCCGGATGAGGTAGAGATTGAGGACAAAATCGAAGTAAACTTCGACGTGGACGTGAAAGAAACCACTGTCATCAAGGAAGTGGTAATCGCAGAAGCTCCTGTTGAAGAAAAGGCAGATGAAATCTTCGACGTTGTAGAAACTCAGCCAAATCCTCCAGGCGGTATGGCAGGTTGGAACCAGTACCTTTCCAAAAACCTGAAATACCCAACTCAAGCCAGGAGAATGGGCATCGAAGGTACCGTAATCGTGGTATTCGTAATCAACACTGACGGATCTATTCAAGACGTTGAAGTCTTGAGAGGAATCGGCGGAGGTTGCGACGAAGAAGCGGTGAAGGTTGTACAAGAAGCTCCGAAATGGGAACCAGGCAAGCAAAGAGGCCGCCCAGTTCGTACTCGAATGAGACTTCCGATTCGATTCAAACTCAGCTAATAAATTTAAGACCCGATATTCGGGTCTTTTTTTTGCCTTGTTTTAAACAACTTTTTAACTAGTTAAAAAACGTTAGAAAAATAGAATTTCCAGATTTTCGTAGCTAAATTCTATCAACCAAAACTCTAACGATCATGGAATTAAAAAAGAACAGCCGGGCAGACCTCCGAAAATGGTCTGGCACATTTTTCAACCTAGGACTGGCCGTGTTAGTCGGAGCCGTATTGGTGGCCTTCGAATGGAAAGCAAAAGATGTAAAACCTCTCTTGGATCTTTCCAATGGATCGTCTGAATGGGAAACGGAGATAATTCCAATCACCATTCAAACCCCGCCTCCGGTGACTCCTCCTCCCATCGTCCCGCCGGAGATCAAGGTGATCGACGATGATATTGTAATCGACGACATGATTGCAATCGATGTGGATCTTTCTTCAACCGAACCGATTCCCGTGATAGAACTGTCTGAACCTCCTACGAAGGAGGTTGCAGATGAGATCTTGGATTTCACGGAAGTTCGGGCAGAGTTCCAAGGCGGGATGGAAGCTTGGTACAAATACCTCAGAAGCAGTCTATCCTATCCCAAACAGGCACAAAGACTTGGCGTTGAGGGCACAGTAATCGTGAGGTTTGTCGTTAATACCAATGGAAGCATCCAGGATGTAGAGGTAGCACGTTCAGTCGATCCCAGCCTAGATGAGGCCGCCATGGAGGTAATCCTAAGCTCTCCAGCATGGAAACCAGCTCGTCACAATGGCAGAGCCGTTAGATCAAGGATGACGATCCCCATCAAATTCAAACTCAACTAAACCAACTGGCTTTTCTATTTTCGGCTAGAATTGGACAACAAGCTTGGCCTTAAATGGCCTCAAATCACATTCAGCGACTGTTCTTTGATCTTTTCAAGCTCATCCTTCATCAAGATGACGTGCTTTTGAATCTCAGCGTCGTTTGCTTTGGAGCCAATAGTGTTAATCTCTCTTCCGATTTCCTGGCTGATAAAGCCCAACTTCTTTCCCTGTCCACCGTCTTCCTGCATGGTCTTCATGAAGTAGTTTAAGTGGGTTTCCAAGCGTACCAACTCTTCGGTAATGTCTATTTTCTCGAAATAGTAGATCAGCTCCTGCTCGAAGCGGTTGGCATCAAATGAGCTTTCATCCATCCACTGGGAAAAGTGGTTTCGGATCCGCTGCTGAATCCGCTCTTTCCGAAGGGGTTCCTCCTGCTTCACTCGCTGGAAGGCCGAGCGGATAACCTCGATATTTTCTTCCAATTTGGAATAAAGTGATTCCCCCTCATCTTTCCTAAAGCCGTCGCACTTCTTCAGTGCCTCCTCCAGCACCTGCTTGACCCGCTCCCAATCTTGGCTTTCCTCCCGCTCAACCGGAATCGAATTGATCACATTGGGTGCCTGGAGGGCCAACTTAAACAGATCGGCGGGCTTCTCTCCGACCAATTCGGCCAAGTGTCTAAACTCTTCAAAATAAGACTTGAACAGCTCCTGATTAATGGAGACGGGAAGACTCTGACCTCCTTTGGGCACAAATTCGATCGATACGCCAACCTTACCCCTGTCCAGTATTGTCTGCACTATGGTTCGGATTTCAGGCTCTTTGTCAGAAAATTGCCTAGGGCTGCGGATGGAAAGATCCAAAAATTTTGAGTTGAGTGAACGAATCTCGACCTGGATCATCATCTGCTCATCCTCAAATCCGGCTACTCCAAAGCCGGTCATCGATTTGATCATAAGTTGTGTGGGTATTAGAAATTATAGCCCAAAGTAAAGTAAAACTTCAGATCTTCTTTCTCATAATTTCGGATGGGCCGTGCCATGTCAAACTTCACATAGTAATTAAGCAGCACGGTTCTTAGTCCAGCGCCATAGCTTTGGAGCCAGGGATTGTTGAAGTTGTTTAATACGATCACGAAAGGCGAGCCCTCGGTATTGATGACCTCGGTATTCTGGTCATTTACGCGCTCCCAGGGAGCAAACTCATCCCAAGCCGAACCGATGTCATAAAACCCAACCAGCTGGAAATTGCGGACGAAATTTGAAGTGATATTACCCCTTGTCAAGTAGGAGAAAAGTGGGATTCTCAACTCAGTCGTGAAGGTGATCACCTTATTTCCACGAATCTCATCGTAGTCGTAGCCCCTCAGGTCGACAAAATCCGCAAACAAGATATTAGAATTTTCTACGCCGTCCGGATTTCTGACAGGAGATGGCTCCGGTCTGTTGGATGGAGGGTTGTAAAACTCGTTGAACAGCCAGTTGTCCATTCCGCCCACCAAGTAATCCTGGGGATTATTGCCCATAAAGGAGCCTACATAAAGTTTGGAGGCCAAAGTGATGTTCTTGTGTATTTTCTGGTAGTTTCTCAAGTCGAGATAGAAATTACTAAAGGAACGCTCGCCGTGATTCAGTCCCTGATAATGCATGAATCCCACCTTCCCTTTTATCCCAGTGTAGGAATACAAACCCATAGGCTCGGTGCGGTCATAGACAAACTCCACCTTTCCCCCGACATAGTTGACATCAAAACGGTTTTGATCAGGAATCTGACCGTAGATCAGGGAATCGGGATTGAGATTGAAGTATTGGGATTTTGCAATCAACGGAGCCGCATAAATCCTGGAATTGATGTTCAGAGGGTAGGATACGCCAGTCTCCACCTGTGTCAGGACGTATTTCTGGAAGCTGACATCACTTTGCTCGATCCTGACGGTTTTCCGGTCAAATCTCGCCCTGAAATCCAATCGGCTCTTTAGGTATTCGTACTCAAACCAAATGTCTCCGCCTGAATTGAAATCCAAAGCCGCCATGATTCCTCCTTTGAACACATGGTTGTCTAGAATGTCAGTCATCTTTCCATCTAGGTTGATACCAAAACCACGCAGCGGATCTACGACAAAACGGGTGTTGATGTGATTGGTGAAAAACTGCTGCTCCATTCTCCTTGGACCAGAGACACGCTTTTGCAAAGACTGCTTACGAAAAGCTTCCAGAAGGTTCGTTCTACTCATCTCTGGCCTACCTGTGTTTGTTTCAGTCTGAGTTTGCGGAACTGTATCGAAGGTATAATTTTCCGTATTGATTCCCTTCCTTGACTCAAAACGCAGGCGATCCAGATTGATGGATGAGGTTTTATTGGTGGCAGTGGTGTCTCCAACCTCAGCTTGCTGAGGCTGCTCTTGAGTTGTAACTACGGGAGGCTGAATGGTGTTGGACTTTTGTTCCAGCAATCGTCTGGCCGCAAGTCTCTCATTGAGATCTTTCGCTTGGGCTAGCTGTATCCTGGGGGTACTGGGAGTAAACTGATCTACCCCCGTATACCCTTCCACAAACAAATAGGACTCTTTGCCGCTCCTCAAGGCATAAGCGACCTTGTTCATCCGGCTGGTGACATCAAAGACCTCAATGCTTTTGTCAAAAGCGGAAATTTGGTTGGACACCTGATTGCCAATACTTAACCTCATGAGATTGGTAATGCCGCTGAGATCACTCATATAAAGCAAGGTGTTGCTGTTAACCTTTCTTGGGTGGAGATTTCGGCTGTTGGAGTTGGTAAGTCTGGAAAACACGGTAGTATCCTTAAGCACATCCACCCGGTGCAAATTATACTGGTTTGGGAGCACCTTGATATCTGGCGCATCGGTTAGGACTGAATCAGGCAGTTCTGTGAAATTCGACGAGTAGACAATCACCGAATCATTCAAGAACATTGGGGTCAGATCGTCAAAAATGTCATTGGTAAGGCGCTTTCCCTGCCCCCTCACATTCAGGGTGTAGATATCGGTCTTGCCATTGGAAATTGCCGAAAGTACCATATTCCTTCCCGACTCGTTGAAGTCCAGGCTGAGGATCTGGGTGATGTTTCGGAGGAAAATCTTGTCCTGATTGGTTCCATCGATCGAACGAAGCCTTAGCGTAGTAAAGCCTCTTTTGAAAGAAGCAATTGCCAAATTTGCCGAATCCCTCCAGGCGATGATCGGTGAGTAAAGATTGGGAGTCAACTCATCGTAACTCGCACCTCCCTGAAAAACAGTCTGCTCGGCACCCGTGGAAAGATCCCTGACCACCACTTTATGTTTGCCAGCATTATTGAGTACATAGGCCAAAAGCAGGCCATCCGGGCTAAATTTGACATCGCTGATTGCTCCGTCTACCCTTGATGAAGTCTTGGCTATGGCGGATTCAGTGTCTACACTTTTGAATGACGCATAGACTGGCTCATTTACTTTGAGGTAATAGTTTCTCCAGTCTTCAAAAAATGCCCTTGAATTGATCCCTATAGTATTGGCGATACTGTTTTCCTCGTTTCTGTTTATTCGGGAAAGATTCAGGATGCTGGACACATAACGACGCCCGTACTTTTCAGCGATGTAGTTCCAGATAGACTGCCCAACAAGCCCGGCTTCGATGCCGGTCAGGTTCAGGATTTTGGGATTTGATGTCTCCTTTAGATACTGTCGCATAAAGTCATCCATCTCCCTGCTCCAGCCCTTTGCCAGATACAGGGCGACACCGTCTATATACCACTCCGGGAAATCATTGACCAGATTGGCTTGAAATGCATCAGCCACAGAAGCTCCATAGAGCATTTCACGGACAATGATTTTGGTCGTGGCAGCGATTACATCTTCCTTGAATTGGTCAATCCGTCCTTTGTAGGACACTTCGGCGATCAGCCGTGAAAATTTGGTCTGTCCATCCTCGGAATATTCCTGCACATTGAGATTGAGGTTGCTTTGGAGCGCCTCCTCAGGTGAGTTGTAGATGTACAGCTTCGGTTTGGTGTAGGCTACATAGCCGATCATCTGGGTAAGCTTGTCAAATTCCGCTTCCAAATAGTCGATGGCCATCTTGGCGTTTGGCCCGCCTCGGTCGTAATAATAAACCTCAAAATTGTTCGACGAGTAGAAATACCATTCGATCTCCTTGTGCTGAACCCGGTTTTTGCCGAATCGTTCCTGGTCAAACTGTGCCATAGCGCGGGTGGCACTTCCCAAAACAAGAAACAAGACCAAAAGTCGAAAGACTGTGTATCGCATTCGGATCAGAATTGATAGGTTTTAAATATACTTAAAATACCGAGCTATATCCACTTCAGCAATTATTGGCTCAGATTTTATCAAAAATCTGGTCATCATCTTGCTGAAAAACGGAACGAGCGAAACTCCCTTAGCTCCAAATCCATTGAATATGTAAACGCTGTCTTCCAAAGGATGTTTGCCAAGAAAAGGCTTCCTGTCTTTGGTCGCCGGCCGAATCCCTGTCTTGTGGCTTCTCACCGAGTTGACGGGCATTTTGACTAGCTCTTGCAGCTTGCCGAGAATCTCGTTTTTGGCGGCTTCCGTTGGCCCGATTTCCAAGTCATGCCAGGTATAAGTCGATCCCACGCGATAGATTCCCTTGTCCAGCCGAACCCTAAAAACTCCACGGTTTGCGATGAAACCCGGGTCGAAGTCCTGCTCGACTTCCAATATTTCTCCCTTGACCGGAGCAAAGGGCAAATCGCGGAAAAACCGGCTTTTCGACGCCCCCAAGCCATTGCAATAAACCAGATTCTTAGCCAAAATGTCCCCGTATCTCCATCCTTCGTCTGCCTTCTCCAGTCGTCCCTCTTCAAAGCCCTCCAACCTGATCCGAGCGCCGAAATAATCGGCCATTCCATCCAGAAATTCATTGATGTTCAGCCAGCCCGACATCTTCAGGAGGACGCCGCCAAAAGCATCGTTCATTTCCGGATGCTGGCTTTCGGTGTGAATGCGGTCGACAAACATTGCTATAGCGGGATCGCTGGAATGTCCCATCCATTCGTTTTGCTCCTCAATTGAAATAAAGGGTCGGTAAATCTTCTCCCCGATCAGAAACTTTCTTCCGCTTACTTTTTCCAACTCGCGGTAAAACGGCTCTATCTCCGGAAACAACAGTTCAGCTTTCCATGATTTGACCATTTTCCGGCCTGTGACTGGATTATATAGGCCTGCGGCCACCCGGCTGCTTTTGTTGTTTTCTGGCTGATCAAAAAGGATAACCCGCTGCCCCTCCTGCTCCAGTCTATAGGCGAGCGCCGTACCCGCCAAGCCCTGTCCTATGATCAAAAAATCGATTTCCATGTCCCAAATTAAAGTCATTATTCCTTACTTTGCTGCGATCCCGCAGACTTTTGCCATGCTCCACATCAAGTCATTCACCTTCAATCCCTTCGAAGAAAACACCTATCTGATTCATGACGATCTGGGGACAGCCGCGCTTATAGATCCAGGCTGCCATACGGCTGGTGAGCGTAGGGAATTGGAAGACTACGTAGCATCAAAAGGCCTGAAGATTGTCAACTTACTCAATACACATTGCCACATTGACCACGTCTTAGGCAATGCCTGGGCAAAGAAACGATTTGGCATTCCGCTATGGATTCACCCAAAGGAAGTCCCTGTTTTAAAATCAGTGGAAGTATATGCAGCCAATTATGGATTTCAGGGTTTTGAAGCGAGCGAGGCTGACCATTTTTTGGAGGAAGGACAGGAGTTCGTGGTGGGTGAAGAAAAATTGAAGGTGCTGTTTGTACCTGGACACGCGCCAGGACATGTAGTCTTCTACCACGAAAGCAGCGGACAGTGCATCGCTGGAGACACCCTGTTCCGCGGAAGCATCGGCCGGACCGACCTTCCCGGCGGAAATCACGACCAGCTTCTGGAGAAAATAAAATCCCAACTTTTTACGCTACCACCCGAAACGATCATCTTTCCCGGGCATGGTCCCGAAACCAACATCGGCTTCGAAAAAGTGTACAATCCTTTTGTGGGGGAAAAGGCCGTATATTGAAAATCAAGGAACAAATACCAAACACGTTGACACTCCTGAACCTGCTGATGGGGGTGATCGGGATCGTATGGGTGCTCGATGGAAACATTCTCAGCGGAGCCGTTTTCATACTGATCGCAGCGGGGTTTGATTTCTTGGACGGATTTGCAGCACGATTGCTACGAGTGCAAAGCGAGATGGGCAAAGAGCTCGATTCCTTGGCAGACATGGTTTCGTTCGGGGTATTGCCGGGACTGATCCTTTTCATGATGGCGAAGGCCTCCTCTCCTCCAGACTCATACCTTCCTTACTTGACGCTGATTGTACCCATGCTTTCAGCCTACCGCCTGGCAAAGTTCAACTTGGACACCCGGCAGAGCGAGCGCTTTATCGGTCTCCCTACACCAGCCAATGCGCTTTTCCTTAGTGCACTCCCCTATTTGGCCGACCGATGGCCAATGTTGGGTGAATGGCTTTCCAATCCCTTAGCCCTCATCGGGATTGCTTGGATATTCGCAATCCTGCTTGTCTCCGAGATTCCTTTGATTGCACTGAAATTCAAGAGTTTTTCATTCGCCAAAAACAAATTCCGCTACATACTGATCCTGTGTAGTTTGTTGATAGTTGCGGTGCTACAGCTAGCGGGTATTCCACTGGTGATTTTGATGTATATTGTACTCTCCGTGATCGAAAACGCAACGGGAAGTGAATGAGGGTAAAATTTGTCGTATGGATTCTTTTGGTCATTTTTGGTCTCTCGGCCGGGATACCGCAGACCCTGGCACAGTCCTTTCGATTCAAAGTCAAAGATCAGGGCATCTACAAAATCTCGTCTAGCCAAGCCAAAGCCCTGGGGTTCGCAAGTCTGGAAGAAGTTGGCGTTTTTGGCTTCCCTGGCATGCTTCCACAGCGACTTGATTCCCATCAACTGGAACTTCAGGAAATCCCCACCCTCGTTTCTGAAGACCATCTTTACTTTTTTCTCTCAGGGCCCAATACGATCACCTTTTCAGCAGATGAACTGAAATACAACCACCATCTTTTTTCCGATTCGCTAAGTTTCCTGCTTACGAAAACATCGACACCTCGCCGCGTTCAAACAAGGCAGGCAGATTCAAAAAATGCCGATCCTGAGCAAATCTGGTACAGTTTCACCGCATTCAAGAGTGATGAGACCAATCTGATCAACTCAGGCAGGATGTGGTATTCGGAAGCTATACGGCAAGGCATGAGCCTCAATGTCAACTTCAACTTGAAGACCAAAAGCGAGCGACCTTGGCTTTTGTTCGGAACCATGATGGCTCATGCCTTTTCGAGTACTACCATGAGGGTCTTATCAGGAAATGACCTACTCGGAGAAGTCTCCTTCGACCCCATTCCAAATTCGACCTATGGAGTGAAGGGCAGGGAAGAGTCTTTTCGGTGGGATATCAGCGCAAGAAATGTACTCTCCCAGCTCAGATTCACCTTCCAGGGCACTGGTGCTGACGCAGCGGGATACCTAGAACACGTAGTCGTGGGGGTTCCTTTCGCCAATTCAGAATTGCCAGAAGGCATCTTTGAAGCCGCGGAGGAAGGATATCTCATCTTACCCCAAGACCTCCACGTTTGGGAAGTCAGCGATTTTTTTAACCCTATCGAAATAAACGCTACCGGTGGATACATTGCCTTGGGAAAAAAGTGGGTGGTCTTTTCCGAAGAAAATACGGTTGAGATTGAACAGTTCGAAAAAGCCTCGCAGGCGCTCAGGGAACCGACTAATAAACCCGAACTCTTGATCATCACCTCCCAGACTTTACTTTCTTCAGCCAATAAGCTGCGCGACCACAAGACCGCCCGAGGAATAGCGACGCAGGTGGTTACGGACAGCGAAATCTATGACGCTTTCGGCTACGGCAACCCCGACCTGACTGCAATCCGCAACTTCATCGCCCACACCTATCACCAAACACAAACTCTTAAAAATGTCCTGATCCTAGGCAAAGGCACCTTTGACTACAAAAAAAAACTAGGAGGCAGACCGAATTTGATCCCGATCTACACAAGTCGGGAGAGCCTCAATCCCCTTACATCCTTCAGTTCGGATGACTATTTTGGACTGGTGGATTTTGGGCAGGGAGAATGGGAGGAATCCAGAGAGGGTGACGAGCTACTCCGGATCGGTGTCGGCAGGCTCCCTGCCATCAATTACGAGGAGGCCAATGAGATGGTGCAGAAGATCATCCGCTACGAAACCAATCCCATCCGCACTCCCAAATCGTCGACGGTTTCTTTCCTAGTCGATGACGGAGACAACAACATCCACCTGAAGGATGCCGAATCTCACAGTGATTTTCTGCAAGAAAACTACCCCGATTTCCTTCAAAACAAACTGTATTTGGATCGATTTGAGCAGCAAACATCCGATGCAAACCAAACCTCACCACAGACCAAAGCCGCTCTCAAAAAGACGCTGGATGATGGTACCTTGATTCTCAATTTCATCGGTCATGGCAACGAAACCACCCTTAGCGCCGAAGAGGTTTTCCGAGTCGAAGATCTAGACGGATGGGGAAAGCAGCAACAGTTGGCGCTATGGATTACGGCCACCTGCGAATTTGGAAGGCACGACAGCCCCTTCATGAGATCTGCCGCGGAGGAGTTGCTTTCAGCGAAAGAAAAAGGTGCAATCGGCTTGCTCACCACCGGCAGACCGGTGTTCAGCAGCGTCAACTTCTCTCTGAACAAGGCTTTTATCGAGGAAGTTTTCCGTAGAAAGGATGGGCAATACCAAGACCTGGGGGAAATTTTCAAAAACACGAAAAACAAGAGTTTGAATGGCTCTTTGAACCGCAATTTTTCTCTCTTGGGTGATCCTAGCCTAAAGCTTGCACTTCCGGAGCTGGGAGTTCGGGTCACGGCCATCGAGGATGGCAAAACAGGGAATACGGCCGATACACTAGGGCCTTTGCAGGAGATAGTAGTGAAAGCTGAAATCACAGACCCGATAAGCGGGGCCTTCCAGACCGGGTTCAACGGAGAGTTTCAACTTGAGCTTCGGGACAAGCCAAAACAAATTCGAACTTTGGGAGATGAAAGCAGCCCTGCTGAGTTTGAAGAAGAAAGCATCCTGCTTTTCCAAGGTACCGGAAAAGTGGAATCAGGAAAGCTGCTGGCCAGGTTTTTGACCCCGAAAGGCATAGGCCCAAAAATCGGAACTGGCAGCCTGCGAATTCGAGCTTGGGATAGTAGCTCGGGCATGCAGGGAATAGGATTCGAAAAGCCGGAAATTGGCGGCCAAGCCGCTGAAAGCGCAGACAAAACCGGCCCGACGATCCAACTGCTTATCAATGGAAAAACCAGTCCGTTGGTGTTTCCGACAAACAACCTACAGATTAAAGGCTTGCTGTCTGACCCAAGTGGCATCAATGTGTCCAGTTTCACCCCAGGGCAAAGCCTCAGCATCCAAGCCATTGAACAATCACCTGTGATTCTAAACGAAGATTTCATCGCGACTAACGGCGGCTATCAGGAGGGATACTTTGATACCTTTCTAGTAGGACTCGTGGAGGGAAGGAACACGATCACTGTCCGGGCTTGGGACAACGCGGGGAATGAGTCCGTGGCGATCCTTGGCGTGGAGATTCGGGGAAGCTCCACGGTACAGATTCTGGACCATAAAGTCTACCCGAACCCGGCTTCGACAACAAGTCATTTTGAAGTCATGCACAATCGCCCAGGGGAAAACCTAAGTATCAGTTTGGCTGCGTATTCCCTTTCGGGTCAAATACTATTTCAGGAGACATTTCGTTTCCAAAACGCCGAACAGAATATCCAAGACTTGTCCTGGTCTTTTTTGCAAAGCCAGACAAAATATCCAGCAAAAGGAACTTATATTTACAAATTAACGCTTCAGTCAGAATCCGATTTCACCTCAGACTCAGTAAGCGGAAAACTAGTTATTCAATGAACATAAAGGCTGAAAAAAGCAAAAGGAATGTATTTCTTGCCATTTTCCTGTTTGCTGGCTTCTCATCTTTCGCACAGAACAGCGTCATCATCTCTGGTCAGGATCCAAACAGAAGGGTAATCACCACCGCGGTGCCGTTTCTGAATTTTGCGCCTGATTCCCGACATTCTGGGATGGGCGATGTGGGGGTGGCGACCTCTCCCGATGCCAACTCTGCTCATTGGAATTCCGGAAAACTTGCGTTCATAGAGGATGATTTGGGTTTTTCACTCTCCTATTCCCCTTGGCTGGGCAAACTAGTGAACGACATGTCGCTGAGCTACCTCACCGGCTTCAAAAAAATCGACGAATTCTCTGCCTTTGGGTTTGACCTACGATATTTCAACATGGGAGACATCCAGTTGACCGACGAAAACGGCAACCCTTTGGGCGAGTTTAACCCGAGGGACATCGCGATCGGAGGCACTTATTCCCGAAAGCTTTCGCAATACTTCGGCTTGGGCATCTCGGCCCGGTTTATCTATTCCAATCTTTCCGGCAATATTTCATCGGTGACCGGCTCGGAAGCAAAAGCCGGAATCAGCGTCGGTACAGACATCGGGCTCTATTATGAGAAACCAATTTTTGCCGGAGCAAAAGACGGAACCTGGTCTTGGGGCGTGGCGATCACCAATATCGGACCCAAGATCACTTACAACAGCGCCGAAGACCTTGACTATATCCCAACAAATTTCCGTTTGGGAACAGCCTATTCAATCGATCTTGACCCAAACAATTCCCTGACTTTTGTATTTGATGTAAACAAGCTGCTCGTACCTACCCCACCGCAGTACGCAACAAACGAAGACGGATCTTTGGCGACCGACTCAAATGGCGACCTGATCATAGAAGCGGGAAAAGATCCCAACAGAGCCCTAATATCCGGCATGTTTGGGTCATTCTCGGACGCACCCGGAGGATTTGAGGAGGAGATGAAGGAATTTACGCTATCGTTTGGCGTGGAATATAACTACGCAGAAAAATTCGCTGTTCGTACGGGCTACTTCTACGAAAATCCAGACAAAGGCGGCCGCAGATACTTCACCATGGGCCTTGGCTTGGATCTCAACAAATTCGGATTTGATTTTTCCTATTTGGTACCCCAAGTACAAAACCACCCCTTGGCAGAAACGCTCAGGTTTTCCCTGCTCTACACCATTCCAAGCAATTAATGCATCTTGACCGCTCAAAAGCACCGGATTTCGTAATCCCGGCAGATTTTGAATTGACCTCTCCACAGCTTATCGAGCTCAAGGGAGGCAGAAGCCTATATTTCATTCCGACGCCTGGTCTGGATGCGGTCAAACTGGAGGTCTTGGGCAAAAGCCAAAGGCTGAGCCTACCTTTGGAAAAGTCCCTCGTACCCTCCTTTACGCTTCAGATGCTTACAGAAGGGACCATAGCACTGTCGGAAGCCGATCTTTCTGAATTTTTCGACTTCCATGCTACGGAGGTTCACCCCATGATTACCTATTCCCATGAGGGGCTAAGCCTGCTCACTACCAAAAAGCATTTTTCTGAAGTTTTGCCTGTTTTTGCCTCGCTATTTGACCAAGCGACTTTTCCGGATGAAGGTCTGGAAAAAAGAAAAGCCCAAAGGAAATTGTCCATCAAATTCGAGCGAGAAAAGTCCGCTTCCCGCGCCAGCAGTTTATTCCGCAAGGCTCTTTTCGGAGAAAATCATCCCTACGGCCATGAGATCACGGAAGCCCACGTAGACCAAATCACTCGAAGGGAATTGTCTGAGTACTATCAGAATAGCCTGTGGACAAACACAGAGTTTTTCCTCTGCGGTAATCTCAGCCAGCAGGAGCTTCAGCAGACCGCCGCATTGTTGGCAGGTTTTCCCGGCCACATGGAAAAAGACCAGCCTTTCTTGCCCTCTGCCTTGACTACGTCAAAAGTTATAGAAGACCGAGCCGATGCACTACAAAGCAGCATTCGGATGGGCGGATGGTCTATCGCCAAGGACCACCCTGACTTTTTCGCCTTGTCAGTTTTCAACACGGTTTTGGGAGGCTATTTTGGCTCGCGCCTGATCAAAAACATCCGGGAAGACAAGGGCCATACCTATGGAATCTCCTCCTCGCTTGCCGAAATCGGAAACATCAACTACTGGGTGATCGGGGCCGATGTGCAAAAATCCCAAAGGGAGATGGTAGTGGACGAGATCTATAAAGAAATCCAACTGTTGACAACAGAGGCAATCTCCGAGGAAGAGCTCGAAGTGTTGAGAAATTACCTAATTGGTCAAATGCTCGGTAGATTCAGCTCGTCTTTTGATCTGATGGACCGGTTTCGCTCGGTTCACCATTCCGGTTTGGATTTTGGTTTTTACAGAAGAAAGCTGGCGTTCCTAAGAACCTTCACTGCATCCGATATAATCCAAATCGGCGAAAAGTACTTTTCGAACCCTCCATTTATAGAAGTTTTGGTTGGCTGATCACTTCAGCCAAAGGTATAGCCAGGAAATATCCCAAGCCTTTTTGGCCCAAATCTTATATATCGTAAACCTTAGATTCTTTATCCCCAAGTTTTCACCAAGCTGGATGAGTTCTCGGGCCGGTTCAAAATTGGCGGACCAAAGCGCGTGCTTCAGCTCGTGAAGAATCCTAATTGCCAAGGCTTGGTTTTCTTCCGGATAGAGGTTCATCTGGGAGATTTTTGAACAAACCTTGACCGTGCTTGGTAGCATCCGGGACTGGTAGGGGCGATATTGTGCCGCAGACATTGAGCCGCCGTGCTTGCGCTTGAGCACTCCGATATGATCCGAAAAAAGAACTGGATGGTTTCTCGAGAGACGGATCATAATATCAAAATCCTCATAAAAGAGCGTTTCATCGTATCCCCCTTCGCTTTGTAGGATGGCGACATTGAATACCACCGTTGCCGAGCAGATATAGCTTTGCTTGATCAAGCGCAGATAGATATTTTCCAGCTCTATGGGCTCCACCAAATCCCCTGCGTGGTCACGCTCATAGAAGGACTTCACCTCTCCCTTATGATCAAGGATGTAGGCGTCTGAAAAAACGAAACCGGCTCCAGGCTCCGACTGCAGCTCGAGAATAGACTCCGACAAATGCTCCGGATAAAGCACGTCGTCACCAGAAAGATCTACTAGGTATCGACTATTTACCTGGGCTAATACTTGATTAAACAGCCCACAATAGGGCTGCATCGTCTCGTTAAAAATAGTCTGAACCGGCAACTCTCCAGATGTCTGATTTACCCAACTTTTGATCCGCTCCGCAGTATCGTCATCGCTTCCATTGTCCACGACGATCAGTTCTTTGGCATGGTAATCCTGGAGTCTCACACTCTCCAGTGTTTCCTCAATCCACTGGCCATGGTTGTAGGCGATGCAGATAACGGTGACTTTTGCAGCAACATCCATAGTCAAAGTATCAAACTCCAAGTGATCTTATTGCTGACATCGTTGGAGAAGCGGGACTTGAAAAATATCAGACTGTGGTTGGCCCCGGCTTCCGTATCCGAAGAGCCCAGGTCTATAAAATTGGAATTGTGCTCGGCGGCGAGCTGGAAAAGCTGAAAAAGACATACCTCCCCGACGTTTTTCAGAGCGCATTTCGGCTGAATGGCGGATAGAAAATAATAGAAAGAGTCCGGCGTGAGTTGTACCGCTAGCGTGTGTGCTACCGCCTTGTCGTCTTTCAGCACACTGATCAGAAAATATCTTTCGGGAAATTCCGACACCTGGGCTATCAATCTCTTGTCATCAAAATTCGCATCAAAGCCTTTTTCCCTATTCCAAGCCCTGATTTCCTGGAGAAATCCAAAGCTTTGAATCGGGCCGGCCTGCACTTTTGCCCCCATCTCCTTTGCCTTGGTTTGGAATTTGGACTGCTCCTTTTTCGCTAGTTTCTTGATTTTCTTTTTTCCGATAAAGAACTGGTGACTCAGCACTGATTCTTGGGCGAAACCATTTTTGTACAGGAGATAGTTGATAAGATCGAAACCGGACTCATAGGGCTTGGGGGGTTGGACGATTTTTACCAGAGAGATTTGGCGACGTCGCAGCTCCTCCACTACGGCCTTGACGAACTTCTCGAGCTCGGCCGAAGAAAGGCTAATCTCAACGAAAATCCCTCCAAAAGGCGACTGAGGAAGTGATATTGCCTCGGCACGATCTGAAATCGCAAAAGTGACCGAAGCTTTGACTTTGCCTTTTTTTAACCAGCGGAAATCAAGCTGTTTTGGGTATCCGACCGTCGGGCAGCTTCGAAGGAAATAGGGGAAGGACTCCTCGATAGAGGAATAAACAGCCAATTCGTGTGAATCAATAATTCCCTTTCTGTAAGCTTCCAAAATAGTTCTTGTCTCTTATAAAATCCTCTTCATCAAACGCATGATCTCCAAGCCCCAACAAAACCGCATCCTCCGAAAAACGGATTTCAATCCAATTTAAAGGCGGAAGGAAAACTCCAAGGCCTGGCTCCTCAAGCGTAAATCCCCGCTCGACCCCATCCAACCCCTCCGATAGAATATCCAGCTTCCCCTTCATCGCGACGATCACCTGAGACTCCCGCCAGTGGGCATGATTACCCCTCGACTCGCCGGCTTTTACTTGGGATATCCAGAAGCAACGCTGGATTCCCTGGGGAAAAAGTCCCGCATTTTCCCAAAAATGCACGGAACCACTATCACTCGCATTTCCGGGTATTTCAATAAATCTCGGCGCTTGATAAGCGAGTCTTACTGCTTCCAAATCTTTCATTATAGTACTAAAAATAAGACAAAACAGGTTATGGAGGGGTTAGCCCCAGGTTAATTTTCTATTTTCGGGCCAGCTATACCCACAAGCACGATGAGTAATTCCCCCGAAAATCCAGACGAAAGTGACTCCTACTTGACTTTGGCGGGGAAGAGCGCCGGAGTTTTCAAGGAGCAGGGAAGCAAATTCCTCTACTTTGCCTTTCCCGTCAAATCCGAAGATGACATCAAAACCCATCTGGCAGACCTTCGAAAAAACTACTTCGACGCGACCCACCATTGCTTCGCATGGATATTAGGCAAAGTCGGTCAGTTATTCCGTGCAAACGATGACGGCGAGCCCAACCATTCTGCGGGAGATCCCATTCTCGGGCAGATTCGCTCCCATCGGCTCACCAACGTCCTGATTGTAGTTGTGCGCTATTTTGGGGGCACCAAGCTAGGCGTGAGCGGCCTCATCAAAGCTTATAAGACCGCGGCGTCTCTAGCCATAGAGGAAAATTTCATCGTGAGAGAATGGGTGAAAATTTCGCTGAGACTGAGATTTCCCTACCCAGCCATGAATGAGGTGATGAAAGTGGTGAAAGCCCACAAACTCGAAGTGATTTCCCAAGAAATGGAATTGGATTGCAGGATGGTCTTATCGCTGAGAGAGGGACTGGCCGAAGAGGTATTGGCAAAGCTGAATGAAATCGACGGGATAGTGATCAATCCCGACTGAATAAACTATCCAGATATCCTTCTTTTCGCAATAGGTTGAACACCTCCAGGCAAGCCCATGCGTCGGTGGCTGCATAGCGCTGTTGTTTTTCGGTCAGTGTTTCAGACTCCCAGTTGGACACCTGCTCGGTCTTGGAGATCCGTATCTTCAGCACCATTCCGCTGAGATTTCTAACGCCTACATTGTGAAAACCAACTTTTTTCAATTCATCATTCAGGTCAAAGAAAGACTGGGGGTAGAAACTATCGGTCAGCTTTTTCAGGCCCTTCAAATCGTCATGAACCGCAGCGCCGACCTTTACCAGATTCTCCTGCTCCATCAGATTACGAAGGGAATCGGGAAAACCAATCTTGTTCAATCTAAATAAGAAGGCTTGGCGGGAGGTGGAAAGCTGCAAAAGGGATACATGGTTAAATTGGCCTTTTCTGAACGAAGGTTTCGTCTCCGTATCAAACCCGATTATCCGCTGGCTAGCCAAAAACTCCACTGCCTCTTCCACCTGGTCAGGATGGTCGATCAGGAAAATCTCACCTTCAAACTGGCCCAGCGGCAACTCGTTTATTTCTTCTTTGCTAATACTGTAGGGAATCATACCAACTCTTCTTCCGGCTCATAATAGTGAATTCCGATTTTCAGATAACCGTACAGAATGGTCATGATCGGACTGATAATATTGAAAAAACAATAGGGCGCATAGGTCAAGGTCGCTACTCCCAAGACGGAGGCTTGGGTCGCACCACAGGTATTCCAAGGTACCAAGACCGAAGTCACCGTTGCGGAGTCCTCGAGGGTTCGGCTAAGGTTTTCAGGCCTCAGTCCCCGCTTTCGATATACGTCGGCATACATCCGTCCAGGAACCAAAATCGCAAGGTACTGGTCTGAGGTGGTCACATTGAAAAACATGCAGGTCGCCGCCGTGGATGCTATGAGCGAGCCCACAGAATGTACCTTTCTGATCACCGCCTCAGCCAAGACTTGGAGCATGCCGCTTTCTTCCATGATTCCTCCCAAGACCATCGCGCAGATGATCAGCCAAATCGTATTCAACATACCGCCCATTCCTCCAGTCGCCAAAAGCTCATTGACCACATCATTGTCTGTGACGATTTGAATCTCTCCGTAAAGCGCCATCATCACTGCCTTGAAGCCCAAATACATGTAGTTTCCGCTGTCGTTGGCGATGGTAGCCACGACCTCCGGCTGGAAAATCAAAGCAAAAACGCCTCCCAGCAACGCTCCCACCAGTAAAGCCGGGACGGCTGGGACCTTATTGACAATCATCAGAATCACCACTAATGGAACAATAAACAGCCATCCGCTAATATTAAAGGCTCCTGAGATTACCTCTGAGATCGCCTTCACTTCCTCCACGCTTCCCGCTGTCTCATAGTTCAGTCCGATCACCGAAAACAAGATCAGGGTAATGATAATGGTCGGCACGGTTGTCTTTGCCATATACCGGATATGGGTGAAAAGGTCTGTTCCGGCCATCGCAGGCGCCAAGTTGGTGGTATCGCTAAGTGGTGACATCTTATCCCCGAAATAGGCTCCGGAAATGATAGCTCCGGCGATAATTCCTTCCTCAAATCCAAGTGCTTTTCCAATCCCAAGGAGAGCCACGCCAACCGTCGCTACCGTCGTCCAACTGCTGCCGGTGGCCACAGAAACTACCGCACTGATAAAACAAGCTGCAAAGAGGAAAATCTCCGGACTCAACACCTTCAGCCCATAATAGATCATCGCGGGCACGATCCCACTGAGAAGCCAAGTGCCTGCCAGTGCACCGATCAAAAACAAGATCAGGATGGCGCTCATCGCCGAGCTAATACTCTTGATGATCCCGTCCTGTAGGGTTGCCCAATTTATCCCCAGCCTGAACACCGCGATGGACGCCGCGACGGTAGCTGAAA
>CAZTJM010000090.1:0-18594 GCA_964613865.1 uncultured Limnohabitans sp.
CAAAATTTAACCACTTTTTGACTCAGAAATAAATCCTATTGCATAATCAAGGTTATACCGATTCTAAGGGTCTGTTTTGCCAAGTCTTCACATACTGTTTACCAGAGTTGCAAAAAATCCCTGATCTACATTCTTCCGTTTGGTAACAAGTATCGGCTCAAATGAGCTTTCCCAATCTCTTTGCTATGACACTTGCGTATCATGCTGCTACGTTTAGCCAGAGGTTTAGTGCAAGACGTCTTCTAAAAATCATTCTCAACTTTGAGTTCGAGGGTCTTAGGCAGTCCGTATTTTCCTTCAATAGCTGGATCTTTCCAATTCTTACCGCCTTTTTTCAAAGACCTTTTGAGCATCGTTGAAAAATTCCCGCTTCCTGTTACTCAGCTGTTGGCGAGTCAATTCGTATTCCTAAGCTGTGTTCCGAAAGTGAGGAGCGATCTTTTAGCGATTCCAAAACCACCTCGGTTATCAACTTAGAGATAAATTTTCTTCTTTTGGTCACCAAAGAAAATTTAAGAGGTTAATCGGCACTTAAATTTACTTTCTCGTTTTTTAGGAGATGCTCAATCAAATCAAATTTCCTACAGTCAACAAAAGGTCAATTCGAATAGATAAATCTACCATGCCTTTCCAAAATACCGTTTAACGGTAAACATGATTTGACTGGACATATCCGGAGAAAAGGTTTTGTCTTTTATGTTGTTTCCATCCAACTTTGAACCGGTGGTGACTAACAGGGCATATTCCAAGGCAAAATCCCAGTCGCCGCTCAAGTTCGTACCTATCCCAGTCTTGAGTGGAATATAAGGAATAAGATTAGAGTCATTGGATATCACAATATCACCTTCCAATACTTCATTTTCAAAACTGCCATTTTTCAAGACTTTTTGCTCTCTTTCGACCAGCATCATCCCAAAACCCAAGCCTGCATAGAATTGTAGTGTGGACATCAGCATTCCCGACGCATTGGGGTTGGTGGTGAACACAGGCAGGAAGTCAGCAAAATAACCTGTCCCAGTAAAGCCAAATGCCTGATTCTCATTTCCCCATTTGATGATTTTTTTGGGGTAGGCTAAATCATAGTCTCCACTCTCCATGGGCTGAGCTCCGATAGTACCTCTTAAAGCGAGATTTTCATTTATTTGTTTGCTGATCGAGAGCGCGATTGCAGGCTGAATCTTAAATTTAAAATCCCGGTATTCGCCGGAGTTGTCTCCATAAATCATCGAAGGCCCAATTCCTACGGAAAAGTAATCTCCCTGTGCCGCTGATTTTTGGCAGAAACAAATCGTGAGAAATAAAACGATAAAAATTCTGGTCATATTTTAAAACTATAAAAAGGTTGTTGAAATCCTAAAACCTGCAGTAACAATTCTGTTATTTCGGCTAAAATAGTCACCCAATTTGAATTTTCCTTTGGAGAATTCCGTCAATTGATTAACATTTTAAAGTTTAGTAGGTGTTTATAAAGATGTCAGTTATATCATAAAATACTGAAAATGTGCTATATTCGGTCAAACCCCAGAGAATTTTTGGTTTTCAGAATATTTTTGGATAATCGCATCTGTCCAGTTTTAATCTGCTGAACCTTGTCCGACACATCTTCACAACGATCTATTTTTTCTCCTGTGAAGCAGTACTGGTGAAAAATCAAGTCCCAGCCCGTTACCTAGTTAATTTGGTTCAGAATACGAAACTTCACTTTTTACCTAAAATCTGCCCGTTCTTTAGCTCGTCGGTGACTTCGTATCTTAACCCTTAATTCAAAAAAAACTTTATCTTAAATCGATCACTTCGATCCCCGGGTACTTTTTTGGATCAAAGACAAAGTAATCGGCGGGCAAACTCGGTGCGGCCTTTAGGTTTTTGAAGGAGTAGGCAAACATTCCCCCCTGTCCATCAAACATCTCCCAGCCTAGCAGATCTTTGGTTGACTTGTCCACCATCAGCTTCACCTGTTTAAATGGAGCGTTGGATTTTAGGGCTGTCAGCTCGACAACATGCACGGATTTTCCCTGATAGGTTTTGTCAGCCAAAAGCTTATAATTAAATCCCGACTGATACATCTTGTACACGTTAGACGGAGTCAATTCTCCCTCCATCTGCGAGGCATCGTTGATCGTGACTTCCTTGTAAGTCGCAGTTTGGATAAAAGTCCACACGGTTTTGCTGTCGTTGTAGATCTCTTGATCAGGAAGCTTGAGCCGGTACTTGTCGCCATTCACAGCAATCTCTCCCGACTGGCGATCTCCCGTGCCCGCTGCATCCTGGTAGGTGTAGTCGAAACCTGCAGTGAAGCCTTTCATGCTTTGGAACTTTTCGCTCATACCATCGAGCACGGCCTTGGCCTTTGGATCCTTCTGGGCAAAGGCCTCAAAAGAAGAGAAAGACAGAAAAAAAAGAATGATAAGGAGGTAAAGAGACTTCATGAATTTGGAGTGATGAAACTGCGAGACAGCTTTTACAAGCCGTTCAATAACCGTTCCAAACTAACCTCATCCTGAATCAGTACTTCACGGGCTTTTGAGCCTTCAAATGCCCCCACAACGCCTGCCGCCTCCAGCTGGTCTACAATGCGGCCAGCTCTGTTGTAGCCTAGCTTTAGCTTTCTTTGGATCAAAGAGGTGCTACCCTGCTGATGTAGTACGATGAGCCGCGCAGCTTCGTCAAAAAGCGGATCCCGGTCAGCAAGGTCAACGCTAGCAAGCGAGCCGTCTCCATCTTCCCCCACAAATTCCGGAAGAAGGTAAGCGTCCGAGTAGCCTTTTTGCTCTCCAATCCAGTCGCATATGGCGTCTACTTCAGGCGTATCAAGGAAAGCACACTGGATTCGCGTCATCTCGGAACCTACGGAAAGCAGCATATCACCCATGCCGATCAGCTGATCTGCTCCACCCGCATCGAGAATGGTTCTTGAATCAATCTTGGACGTAACTCGGAAAGAAAGCCTTGCTGGGAAATTGGCCTTGATGATACCCGTGATCACGTTGACAGAAGGCCGCTGCGTCGCGACTACCAAGTGGATGCCAATCGCCCGGGCTAGCTGGGCAAGGCGAGCTATGGGAGCCTCGATTTCCTTGCCGGCTGTCATCATAAGATCCGCCAGCTCATCTATAACGAGGACAATGTAAGGCATGAAGTAGTGTCCCTTTTCCGGATTGAGCTTTCGGGCGATAAACTTCGCGTTGTATTCCTTCAGGTTTCTACAGCCGGCATCCTTGAGGAGGTTGTATCGGTTATCCATTTCGATACAAAGGGAATTAAGCGTGTAGATGACTTTTTTGGTGTCGGTGATGATCGCTTCCTCCGAACCTGGCAGCTTGGCCAGGAAGTGTCGTTCAATCTTATTGAACAGTGTCAGTTCAACTTTCTTTGGATCGACCAATACAAATTTGAGCTGTGAAGGGTGCTTCTTGTAGATCAAGGAAGCCAGTATCATGTTCAGCCCCACGGATTTACCCTGTCCGGTCGCCCCTGCCATCAGAAGGTGTGGCATTTTGGCAAGATCCCCGACAAAGACCTCATTGGAAATTGTTTTCCCGAGGGCCACGGGTAGATCCTTGTCCGACTTCATAAACTTTTCAGTCCCCAAAACCGCTCTGGCAGGAACCAATTCTCGGTTCTTGTTGGGCACTTCGATCCCAATCGTCCCTTTGCCAGGAATGGGCGCAATGATACGGATTCCCAAAGCCGCCAAGCTGAGTGCAATGTCATCTTCGAGATTTTTGATCTTGGAGATCTTTACTCCCGGATCCGGCACGATCTCATAAAGGGTCACAGTCGGTCCGATAGTCGCCTGTATTCCTTGGATTCCTATCTGGAAGTTTTTTAGTGTGGTGACGATCTTCTCTTTGTTTTCTTGTAGCTCCTGCATGGTTACGGTCACCTTCTTGATGTCGTACTCGTTTAGCAAGTCGAGCGTTGGATATTTGTATCTTGGAAGATCGAGCGTAGGATCATAGGGGTCGAGGTTCTCCACCTCCGCGGCAGTCTTTTCCTCTTCTGAAGCTTTCTTGATCGAGAAACCGCCCGCTTTTACGGGGCCGCTTTTTTCTGCCCCTTCTTCCAAAAGATTCACTTGGGGTACGTCAAAAATGTCCTCCTCATCTTCCGGCAGCTGCTCCTCCAGACCAGGAACATCAAAGGGGATCTCAGTCTGCGGCAACGGAGAAACGGCGGGCGCCGTGTTTTTCACCTCCCAATTGCTTCCGTCATCTTCTATTTCATCCAGGGAATCCGAGAATTCCTGGCCTGATTCCTCTGAATCCAAAAATGGGTTTGGTTTGTTGCTTCTTCTTGCAAACTCCGAAGCGAGGCCGCCATCTTCTGCCGAGTGCGACTTTGGAGAAAACCAATTCAACTGCTCCAAGCCAAAGAAAAGCACCACAAATATCAAGAATGCCCCTACGATCAGGATGAAAGTCCCCATGCCCAGAAAATCACTGGAAAGCCTCGCCAGCTCATATCCAAATCCCCCCGAAAGAAAACTCCAATAAGAATAGCCCTCCACCAGGATCACGATGTAACCCATCAGCAGCCCGAGCCAAGCGGCAAAAAAGAGCGCAAAAACCGAATAGCGGGTCAGCGAAAGCAAGGAAAATTTGAAAGTCCACCTGAATCCCAGCAGAAACAAAAATGGTGGTAGGAGGAATGCAGCGATTCCAAACCAGCGGTAAATCAACCAGTGCGAAGCTTGCGCACCGAGGTAGCCCACCCAGTTTCGGGATTCCCGGGCAGAGTCACGGATCGCCTGATCCGGATTGTTCATCACAAGACTTTGGTCTGCGGGACCGTTGATCAGATAGCTGACAAAGGCAATAAAAAGGAAGATCGAAGCGGAAATAAGAATAATCCCCAGCGTCAACGTCAGCTGCTTAAATTGAAATTTAGGCAGTGAAAAACCCGGCCCACTCGGCTTTTGAGGGGTCTTTTTGGTATTTTCTGACTTCTTTCGAAAGGTATTTTTGCCGGGAGATTCTGATGCCATCTAAGCTTGAAAGTACAATTTTAATTTTAGCCAAAAGGCTAGTGAAAGACAACTTACCGGGAAAAATACTCCAGCAGTCCTTTCTTGATTTTCTTAATCAGTCCTGGTCCCTCATAAATCATGCCCGAGTACACCTGGACCAAGCTAGCGCCCGCCTCCAGCTTGTCTATTGCATCCTCTGCCGAAAAAATCCCTCCGACGCCAACGATGGGAAACTCCCCGTTGGACTTCTGATGCAGGTAGCGGATGACATCGGTGCTTCTTTTAGCCAACACTTTACCACTTACCCCACCCGCACCAATTGCCTCGACCTGCTCTTTCGAAGTGGTCAAAACCGAACGGTCAATGGTTGTATTGGTCGCAATTACCCCAGCGATGCCTGTCTCCCGAACGATCTCCACAATATCATCCAGCTGCCCGTTCGTCAGATCTGGTGCGATTTTCAGAAGAATGGGCTTAGGCTTGGACTTTTGGTCATTGGCGGATTTCACCGCGCTCAGCAATTGCTTCAAAGGTTCCTTTTCCTGTAGATCGCGTAGATTGGGCGTATTTGGGGAACTGACGTTGACCACAAAGTAGTCGACGTAAGGATGCAAGGCCTCAAGGCAGAAAAGGTAATCGTCCACCGCATGCTCATTGGGTGTGACCTTGTTTTTGCCAATGTTTCCGCCTACTATGACATCGGACTTTCGTTTTTTCAGACGCTCCACGGCCTTGAGCACCCCACCGTTGTTGAAGCCCATCCGATTGATCAGGGCATGGTCCTGCGGTAGCCGAAACAGGCGCGGAAGCGGGTTCCCCTCTTGCGGCTTCGGGGTCAATGTCCCTATCTCAATAAAGCCAAAGCCCAGCATCGCCAATTCGTCAATCAACTTGGCATCTTTGTCCAAGCCAGCGGCCAGGCCGACGGGGTTCTTGAATTTCAAGCCAAAAACCTCCCGCTCCAACTTGGGATCGTTCAGCTCGAAAGTCGCTTTGACAATCGAATCGACGATCGGCAGGTTGAAAGTCAGGTTGATCAGGTCAAAGGTAGTGTGATGGGCCTTTTCCGGATTTCTGAGAAAAAGAAGCGGCTTGAGGAGCGATTTATACACGGCGGTTTGGTGGGATTTTGGTTGCCAAAGTTAGGAATTGCTCGGAGAAAAACGGGAGGAAAAACCCCGGTTTTGCCTATCCGGCAGAGTTGGCTTCCGTGATCAGCCTCAGCCCTTCCAGGGTAAGGTTTGGGTCGATCTCGTCAAAGACTTTCTCCAAAGTCGTGAGTATGGCGGCCAAACCTCCGGTTGCGAGGACTTTGAATTTCAGATTTGCCTCCGTTTCTATCGTCTCGATCATCCCCTTCACTAGACCCGTGTAGCCGTACAAAACTCCCGCCTGGATCGCATGGATGGTGTTTTGTCCCAAAGCCGAAGTGGGAAATCTTAGCTCAACTTCCGGAAGTTTGGAAGTATTTGCCACAAGTGCCTTGACGGCAGTTCTTAAGCCAGGGACGATGTTTACCCCAAGGATTTTGCCTCCCGCATCCACAGCCGTAAAGGTCAGGGCTGTCCCAAAATCCACCACAATCACCGGACTGGTGAATTTTGAAAATGCGGCCATGACGTTGCACATCAAGTCAGAGCCAATCTCATTTGGTCGAAGGGATTTGACAGGAAGTTGGGAGTAGCTCTTCGCGGTGATCAAGTAGGCCGAGAGCCCAAAATAGCTTCTGCAAAACTGCTCGATGATGGCGTTGATCTCCGGAACCACCGAACTGAAGCCAATTTGGGAGATGTCGGAAGCTTGGATTCCATGCTCCAGAAAATAGAGCGGAACCTTCTTGCCGAGCTGGGAAATCAATCTGGGCGCGTGCGTCTCGAGTCGGAACTGATTAGTCCATTTTCCGGCTTTTTGATCATACAGCGCAAATACAACGTTGGAGTTGCCGGCGTCAATGGCTAAAAACATTCTTTCTCAGGTTTTGACTAATTTAGGCCTTCACAAAAGTAAATACCAAATCTAGACTCCCATTCTGAATATGTATTCTCTCCGCGAAGGCAAGATTGAAGACCTGCCCCGAGTACTCGAACTGATCAAAGAACTGGCCTTATATGAAAAAGCTCCCGAGCAGGTGACCAACACCTTGGAAATGATGAAGGCCGACGGTTTTGGGAAAAGTCCGGTTTATGGGCTTTTTGTCTGCGAGAAGCATAACTCAGGCGAGATCGTCGGAATCGCAATCTACTACTACCGCTATAGCACTTGGAAGGGCAAGCGCCTGTACCTCGAAGATATTGTAGTCACGGAGTCAGAGCGGGGAAATGGCGCGGGCAAGCTTCTTTTTGACCGAGTGATGGCCAAGTCACTCGAGGCAGGCTGCACGGGGATGATGTGGCAGGTGCTGGATTGGAATGAGCCTGCCATCAATTTTTACAAAAAATACGGCGCCGTGCTTGAAGCAGGCTGGCTCAATGCGCATTTGCAGGATTATGAGATTAAAAAATTGCTGGGTGCCTAAAGTCCGATGACCGTTGCTTCCGACATCCGACATCAGGCATCCTACATAATCCTCTACCTTTGTGATTCATTATGAGAAAGAAGCCATTTACCGTTGTCTATGAAGACAACCACCTCCTGATCGTCAACAAGGCGGCAGGCATATTGGTCCAAGGGGATAAGACCGGAGACAAAACCCTGACCGACTATTGCAAGGAATATATCGCCGAGAAGTACAACAAGCCCGGAGATGTCTTCCTCCATCCCGTCCATCGTTTAGACCGTCCCGTGAGTGGACTGGTGGCTTTTGCACGCACTTCAAAAGGTCTGGAGCGCATGATGGAGCTTTTTCGCAAGCGGGATATCCACAAGGTCTATTGGGCGATTGTCAAAAGGAAGCCGAGAGAAGAGCAAGGCAAACTCACCCATTATTTGACGAAAGACGAAGCTAGAAACGTAGTCACCGCACACGAGCGGGAAGTACCCGGATCACAAAAGGCAGAGCTGAATTATAAAACCCTCGGCTACATGAATGATCACTGGCTGCTGGAAGTCCGTCCAATCTCCGGCCGTCCCCACCAGATCCGTGTCCAGCTCGCCTCCATGGGATGTCCGATTCGCGGGGATGTGAAGTATGGCTTCGCCAAGCCCAATCCCGACGCCAGCATCAATCTGCACGCCTTCCACCTGATCTTTGTCCACCCCATCCGCAAAGAAAAACTCTACATGAGGGCGGCACTCCCTGAGACGGAGTTTTGGGAGCAGTTCTTGGAATTTGAAGAGATCAAAGCCAAAGACCAGCATTTGGACAACACATTTTCTGGGTAAAGTCTTTATTTCGGGCATGAAGCCTTGCCCCCGACATCCAAACATCGAATCCCAGCTCATTTTGCAATGTCACCCTACCAAGCCATGAAAAAACTACTTTCTCTTCTCTTCTTGGTCCTCGCTCTTGCTGGCTGCACTTCCCAAAACCAGCCCAAGACCATTTACATCGTCCGGCATGCGGAGAAACAACTGGCAGGGAGTGATCCAGAGCTATTGTATGCGGGTGGGGTGAGGGCGACAAAGCTTGCCCAAATTCTTGAAGACAAAGAAATCCAGCACGTCTTCTCCACGGACTACAAGCGTACACGCCTCACAGTGGAGCCAACTGCCCGCGCCGCCGGAGTCTCGATCCAATCCTACGATCCAGGCAATCACGATCAACTGGTGGAGAATCTCAGAAGCCTCGAAGGCAATGCACTCGTAGTAGGCCACAGCAATACCGTCAGCCAGTTGGCCAACTATTTCGTAGGGGAAGGAGAGAAGTTTTCGGACCTGACAGATCTGGAATATGAATACATCTATATCGTCACACTAGAGCCCAACTCCTCCTCGGTAGTCCGAAAAGTTTACAAGGATTTTTAGACCGATCATTCCAATGATGATCCAATTCCTCTATCTTGAAAGGACTTTTAGACGGAAAAATGGATCGAAACGAAAACCTCGAGCAACTCAAAAAATCTGAAAAAATCTGGGACATAGCCGTGATTGGCGGAGGTTCTTCAGGATTGGGAGTTGCCCTCGACGCGGTTTCAAGAGGACTTTCAGTTGCACTTTTCGAAAAAGCGGATTTTGCCAAAGGCACCTCCAGCAGGAGTACCAAATTGCTCCACGGCGGAGTGCGCTACCTAGCCCAGGGAGATGTCTTTCTGGTACTCGAGGCGCTTCGTGAGCGGGGGAGATTGCTGAAAAACGCACCTCATCTTACCAGAAACCAAGCCTTTATCATCCCGGTGTATACGCTTTGGGATCGGGTGCAGTTCAGCGCAGGGCTGAAGATGTACGACTACATGGCCGCAAACTTGAGCCTTGGACCCTCGCGATACATTTCCAAGGAAGAGACCATCCAAAGAATGCCCGGGATACAGGCCAAAGGACTGTTTGGCGGAATAGTCTATCACGACGGGCAATTCGACGACGCGAGGTTAGCACTGTCTATCGCCCAGACCGCTGACCATGCCGGCGCCTGCATCCTGAACTACACCAAGGTAACAGCACTCAAGAAGTCCGAAGCGGGAAAAATCTCGGGACTTGAGGTCGAGGATCTTTTGTCCAAAAAACGCTACAGCATCCAAGCCCGCATGGTGGTCAACGCCACCGGGGTGTTTGCCGACAAAATTCTCCAAATGGACAATCCCGATGCTCCCAAAACCATACAGCCGAGCCAAGGTATTCACCTGGTCTTGGATCGGGACTTTTTGGGAGGCGACGATGCGCTGATGATCCCAAAGACCCGCGACGGACGGGTGCTTTTTGCGGTTCCATGGCATGGAAAGCTGGTCGTGGGCACCACCGATACGCTTCGGGAAAAAGCCAAATTGGAGCCGGAAGCGCTGCAAAAAGAAATCGACTTTGTGCTGGAAACAGCCTCAGGGTACCTCAAGCGAAAGCCAACTCGCTCAGATGTGAAAGCCGTATTCGCCGGGCTGAGGCCACTGGCGCGGCCAAAGGAAGGCAGTACGAAAACCAAAGAAATCTCCCGTTCCCACAAGGTCATCGTTTCAGAGAGTGGCCTAGTGTCCCTCACAGGAGGCAAATGGACCACTTTTCGCAAGATGGGAGAAGATACCTTAGAGTATTTTCCCCAAGTCACGGGCACAAAAATGGCCCGCTCCACATCCAAGGATATCTTGCTGCATGGATTTACCAAAGCTATACCCGACGGACACTGGGGCACCTATGGTTCGGATGCTGCTTTGATCCAAGATTTGGCAAAAAAGGACCCTGCGCTTGCCGAAAAGATACACCCCTCATTTCCTAACATCATGGCGGAAGTGGTATGGGCAGTCCGCAATGAGATGGCCGTCAAAGTGGAAGATATACTTTCCCGAAGAATCCGAATGCTCATCCTAGATGCACAAGCGGCCTTGGATTCTGCCAAAAAAGTGGCTAGCCTAATGGCTTCTGAATTGGAAAAGGACTCGGTCTGGATAGAAAAAGAATTGGCTGACTTTCAGCTCACAGGAAAAAAGTACCTGATCAGACCCGCCTAGAATTACGGTGAACACAAGTCCGTTTTTGTTACAATCAAACCCAGAACAATGACCCAAAACAAACCCTACCTCATGGCCTTGGATCAAGGAACAACCAGTTCGAGAGCCATAATTTTTGACAAAAAAGGCCAGATTGTTTCCGTTGCCCAAAAGGAGTTCAAGCAATTTTTCCCGAAGCAGGGCTGGGTGGAGCACGACGCCAATGAGATCTGGACGAGCCAGTCCTCTGTGATGATCGAAGCGCTGGTCAACCAAGACATCCGGGCAGACCAGATCGCCGCCATCGGCATCACCAATCAACGCGAGACCACCATCGTTTGGAATAGGAAGACCGGAAAGCCGATCCACAAGGCAATCGTATGGCAGGATAGACGCACGGCCGCATTTTGCAATGAATTGAAAGAGAAAGGGCTTGCGGAAAAGATCGCCGCAAAGACTGGTCTCATCATCGACGCCTATTTTTCAGCCACGAAGATCCGCTGGATTCTCGAAAACGTAAAAGGCGCCCGTGCCCAGGCAGAGGCCGGTGAACTCGCCTTTGGAACCGTGGACTCTTGGCTGATCTGGAAACTCAGCACCGGGCGAGCCCACCTGACCGACATCACCAATGCCAGTCGCACCATGCTCTTCAACATCCATACCCAGGAATGGGACGAGGAGCTTTTGGAGCTTTTCGAAATTCCGAAGTCCATGCTGCCCGAAGTAAGGTCTTGCAGCGAAATCTTCTGTGAGACCACTGGCGATGTATTGAGTGTAAAAATTCCCATTTCGGGCGTGGCGGGTGACCAACAAGCAGCCCTTTTTGGCCAGCTCTGTACTGAGCCGGGAATGGCCAAAACGACCTACGGCACTGGTTGTTTCTTGGTGATGAACACGGGAAAAGAGTCCGTGCGCTCCCAAAACCAACTACTGACTACCGTAGCTTGGAAGATCGGGGATGAAATTAACTATGCGCTGGAAGGCTCGGTTTTCATCGGTGGAGCTGCCGTGCAGTGGCTTCGCGACGGACTGGAGCTTTTCGAAAAAGCCTCGGACACTGAGAGTTTGGCGACTAGCCTGGATGACAACGACAAGGTGTATTTTGTACCAGCGTTGTCTGGTTTGGGAGCGCCACATTGGGATCAGAATGCGAGGGGGGCGTTTTTCGGGATCACCCGAGGCACGACTATCGCCCATATGACCCGGGCAGCGCTGGAGGCGATCGCTTATCAAGTCTACGATGTGCTCAAAGCCATGGAGAAAGACTGCGGAAAACCGACGCAGGAACTGCGGGTGGATGGCGGTGCCACGGCAAACAACTTCCTGATGCAATTTCAGGCGGATCTGCTTGGCTGTGAAATCAAACGCCCCAAAATCATCGAAACCACGGCTATTGGAGCAGCTTTTTTGGCAGGCTTGGCAGTCGGGTTTTGGGAAAGCAGAGAAGAACTTCAGGCACTTTGGACTGCTGACCGAAGCTTTGATCCAAGCATGAAAGCCGAAAAGCGGGAAGAACTGATCCACTTTTGGCACAAAGCAGTCGAACGCTCCAAACATTGGGTAGATTGATATACTAACCCATCAAAAACATTCAAAACAGGAAACCCAAAGACACAGAAATAGCAGTATGAATCCCTATATCGCAGAATTTATCGGGACAGGAGTCCTCCTTTTGCTGGGCTCGGGTGTGGTCGCCAATGTAGTCTTGCCCGGAACCAAGGGAAACGGAGGCGGACTGATCGCCATCACCACAGCATGGGCCTTGGCGGTCTTTTGCGGTGTGGTAGTTGCAGGGCCTTACAGCGGTGCCCATCTTAATCCCGCCGTTACAGTCGGACTTGGAATCGCAGGCAAATTCGACTGGGCCTTGGCTCCAGGCTATATTCTTGCGCAGATTGGGGGTGCCATGCTTGGTTCATTTTTGGCCTGGCTGATGTACCGTGACCATTTTGACCTCGCTACGGAGCCGGGCCTAAAACGAGCACCATTCTGCACCGACCCTGCGATCAGAAACTTCAACACCAGCGTAATCTCCGAAGTGCTCGGAACCTTTGTGTTGATCTTTGTGATCCTGTACATCGCTCCTGCCAAGATGGAAGATGCTGCCGGAACTCCGATCGGCTTGGGCTCTGTCGGCGCGCTGCCGGTGGCATTTTTGGTTTGGGTGATAGGCTTGGCACTTGGAGGCACTACGGGCTATGCGATCAATCCAGCCCGGGACCTTGGCCCGAGAATTATGCATCAGCTTCTACCGATCAAAGGAAAGGGAACTTCTGACTGGGGATACGCCTGGGTACCGATCGTAGGCCCAATCATCGGATGCGCGCTGGCTGCCGGATTGTTTTTGGCGGTGGGAAGCTAATAAGCCTAATTCAAATATTCGTCATTTTGCGAACTACGATCGCCAATCACCAAACTTAGAATAGAAGCACTAGCAAGAAAGCCCCGAAAATCATTTCGAGGCTTTCTTGGCTCTAAATTCTTGCTTCTTGGATCTTGATTCTAAAATCTAACCACTCAAGCTAACATCTCCTCAATCAATTGGGTGTAAAACTCCTTCACTTCCATCCCAATCGCCCTAACCTGCTGGGAGATCAAACTGGTCTCGGTTTGCCCTGGCACGGTGTTGATCTCGATGAAATAGAAGTTTCCTGTCTGCTGTTGCAGGAAATAATCGATGCGCACCGCACCTTTGCAGTTTAGCTTTTCATAGACCTTCGTCACAATACGCCCAACACGATCTACCTCTTCGGAGCTCATGCGGCCTGGCGTGATTTCCTCGGTCACACCCGGGACATATTTCGCTTCGTAGTCAAAAAATTCCTTGCTGCTTACAATTTCCGTAGCCGGAAGGACGGTGATTTTTCCTTTCCCCTTGAATACTCCGATCGAAAACTCCCTTCCGGAGACAAACTCCTCCACCAGCACCTGACTGTCTTCCGCAAAGGCCTTTGCCAAAGCCTCCGGTAGTTCTTCCCAAGTTTTCACCTTGCTCATGCCTATGGAGCTGCCGCCGTTGTTGGGTTTGATAAAAAGGGGCAGCGTCAGTTCTGCCTGGATTCTTTGGGCATTTTCTTCGCTGTCTTCGAAGAGTTGGATAGATTTGGCAACATTCAGCTCGGGGATATCCTGCACTATAGCCTTGGTGTATCCTTTGTTCATAGTGATAGCCGAGGTCAACTGATCGCAGGTCGTATAGGGAATTCCCAGCATATCAAAGTATCCGGCCAATTTGCCGTCCTCTCCCGGTGAACCATGGAGAATGTTAAACACTCCGTCAAAAGTGATCTTTTCATCTCCAAGATTAATACTGAAGTCGTTTAGATTGACCGGGATCTTTTCCCCGCCGGAGTTCAAATAATGCCAATCCCCAGGATAGACGAAGATTTTATAAACCTCATACTTCTCGCGATCGATGGTCTTTTCGACCACCGCGGCACTTTTCAGCGAGATCACGGACTCACCGGTAAAACCCCCGGTCACCAGGGCAATTGTTTTCTTCATGGCAGGAAAAATTTCTACTGCGAAATAGGCTATTTTCTCCTAAGCCTCCAAGTGTCCGCCAAAAACCCTCCATGGCTTTCAAAACCTTGGAGGGTTCAAGTTGGGCTGCCTATATTCGCCGATTGAAATTGATATGTCATACCCAAATAAGTGATCGCATGATTAAAAGTTGGAAAGTACTGTGCCTTGCGTTGGTTTTTACCCTAGGCCTGTCCTCCATTTCCCAGGGCCAAGCCTTGAAAAAAGTGACGATGGAGGATGTTTTCAAACAAGGAACCTTCAACCAAAAAACCGTCTCCGGAATAAACTGGATGAAAGATGGACAATTTTATAGCTCCTTGGTTGAAAAGAACGGGGCTCCGGCTGTGGTCAAAATCAACTTGGCTACTGGCGAGGAAGCCGGCATTTTGCTGGATGGAGCGACGCTTGGAGTGAACTTTTCCTCCTATTCCTTCAATGCGGACGAGTCAAAAGCCCTGATCGCCGCCGAAGTCGAATCGATCTACAGACGATCATCCAAGGGCATTTTCTACGTGGTCGACATGGCCACTGGCCAAAAACAGCAGCTGATGAACGGAGAGAAAATTTCCTATGCCACACTTTCTCCTGACAATGACAAGGTGGCCTTCGTCAAAGACAATAACCTCTTCCTAGTGGATCTCTCCACCAATAAGTTGACTCAAGTCACTTCCGACGGAGAATGGAACAAGGTCATCAATGGCGCCGCGGACTGGGTGTATGAAGAAGAGTTTTCCATGGCCCAGGCTTTCAAGTGGTCGCCTGACGGCAAAAAAATCGCCTTCATTCGTTTCGACGAAAGCCAAGTCCCTGAGTTCAACATGCAGCTTTGGGGCACACTTTATCCCAAAGACTACAAGTTTAAATACCCAAAAGCTGGCGAGAAAAACTCCGCCGTTAGCATTCATGTCTATGCTTTAGCCACCGGCAAAACCCAAAAAGTCGATGCAGGCGATGAAACAGACATCTACCTCCCCAGAATCTATTGGACCCAGGATGCCAACACCTTGGCCTTTATTCGTCTCAATCGCCTTCAAAACCAACTCGACCTTTTCCATGCCGATGCAAGCACCGGAGACAGCAAGCTCATCATCTCCGAGACTTCCAAAACCTACGTGGACTTGGACTACAACGACGACCTGCAATACCTCAGCGACGGAAAAACCTTCATACGCACTTCAGAACAAGACGGCTTCAAACATATCTACCACCACAATTTGGACGGGAGCCTGATCCGCCAAATTACTTCCGGCAACTGGGAGGTGAGCTCGATGGTGGGAATAGACGAAAAGACGAAAAAGCTCTACTTCATCTCCACCGAGGCTTCGCCCCTTGAGCGCAACTTCTATGTGATTAATCTAGATGGGAAAGGTAAAAAAGCCCTTTCTCCGGCCAAGGGAACGCATACGATAAATATGAGTTCGGATCGCAAATTCTACATCGATTATTATTCTACCGCCGACACACCAGTCAAAGTTACCTTGCATGAGGCCTCGGGCAAGGAGATCAAAGTACTCGAAGACAATCAGGCCTTGAAGGACAAGATTGCGGGCTATGCTTTGGCCAAAAAAGAATTCTTCACCTTTCCTACAGTAGACGGCACGGAGCTAAATGGCTACATTCTCAAGCCTTCCGACTTTGACCCAAACAAAAAATACCCAGTCTTGATGTACGTGTATGGAGGCCCCGGCTCACAAAACGTGCTTAATGCATGGGGAGGCCTTCGCGACTTCTGGCATCAGCAGCTTGCAGCCGAAGGCTTCATCGTCGCTTGCGTGGACAACCGTGGCACAGGAGCGAGAGGTCGTGATTTCAAACATGCGACTTACGCCAACCTTGGCAAACTAGAGGTGATCGATCAAATCGACGGAGCGAGGTACTTTGCCAAAATGCCTTTCGTAGACTCCAGCCGCATCGGCATCTGGGGCTGGTCCTACGGTGGATACATGTCCTCTCTCTCCCTAATGATCGGAAATGACGTATTCAAAACTGCCATCGCCGTCGCTCCGGTGACCACGTGGAGGTATTACGATACGATCTACACCGAACGCTATCTGCAGACCCCGCAACTCAATCCAACAGGCTACGACGACAACAGTCCGATCACTCATGTGAATAAGCTGAAAGGCAATTTCCTGCTGATCCATGGCACCGGCGATGACAATGTCCACTTCCAAAATTCCGTGGACCTGGTCGACGCCCTGATTTCCGCGGACAAGCAGTTTGAGACCTTCTATTATCCCAACAAAGCCCACAGCATCTCCGGCGGAAACGCAACCTGGCACATCTACACGCAGATGACGAAGTACCTGAAGGAAAAACTGTAAATCACCTCCCGCTCCAAATAAAAAACCGCAGAATCAAAATTTTGCGGTTTTTTATTGTAGCACAAACAGTAATCCATGCGTCTGGATATCAAATACTTTTGTCAACCCAAATCAACCTTTATGAAAAATGCCTTTGTGATTTTCCCAGTCCTGCTTTCAAGTTTCATCTTTTTCTCCTGCCAAGAAAATGAGGAACCTGAAAACCTGCTCGAACAAGTGGGCTTTGAAGGAACTTTGCCGGATGGAACTACATTTGGAACCTCTGAAATCCGATCGGGAAACGGGACTGGAGGTTCGGGTGTAAATGGGAAATATGAAGGTCGGCATATTTTGGATATTCGAACTGTTGACCACAAATGGTCAATAAGCTTGGAAACTCCATCCCAGCCCTTGCCGGATGATATGCCTACAGGGGAACATGTCCCATTTCAAGAAATCGTGGACTTATTCAATACCCACTATCCGTATGAGGATTTGTTGCAAGTTTTCTTAACGGAAAAATCAAAAGCAGATGCGGACCCCGAGTATACCAGTTTTGATCAATTTAGGGTTCAGGTGGCTAACCAAGAAAAATACTATTCCTATCTGACCGAATACTTTTTTCCAAAAAAAGGCGGAAAAATCCGTGTACTGGCCATCGAAGAAGGTCTAGTAAAAAATCTATCTGGACAGGACGTGAGAAAAATCGAGGTGGTTCTCGAATTTGACCTTCCCATGAAAACTACTGACCCTAGTGTTGAAATCCAAGAAGGGAATTTGAAAGGCCTGGGCCGATTTAGGTACCGCGAGGATTTCTATCAGGGGGAATTTGAGCAAGACATTTAGGATAGCTTGTCTTCAAAACTTTTCTTCCTCCTAAAAGGACAATCATTTGGAGTTGAATTATTAGTAGAACATTTCATATGGATCTATAACTAAATTCGTTTAGATAAAAAATTTAAAATCAATAATATGAAGCCAAAATTTTTGAGAAACACTTTCTTTACTCTACTTGGCCTTATGCTTTTTTCTTGTGAACCTAATGAGGATTTTCCCGCGGAGGAGGAAATTGCCCTCGGCACTTCGTTAGTTGGATTTGAAGGTCGTTTGCCCAATAGTTTGACTTTTGGGACCGCCATTCAAGCTTCCAATCATATTATGTCAGCAATGAATCTTGTTCAAAAAATGGAAGGAACTCATATTTTGACTATAATTGATTCGAAGTCAGGATGGGAATTACATGTTTCCTTCCCGGTGCGGGTAATGTCGGAATTTCCGACCTTCAATGAACTTCAAAGCCACTCGGAGTATTTGGGCCATTTCAAGAAAGGCTATTCCTACGAAATGATTTTGGAAATTTTAGAGAGCGAAATGGCAAAAGCTTTGGCTGATCCCTCTTACAGCTCCATCGCGGATTTTTCTGTTCGGGTGAAGCAAAACAAGGACGAACGATACATCCATAATTTTCACGACCCGGTTGAATCGGGAATGCTTCAAGTCTTGCGTGTCGAAGAAGGTATGGAATCTTCTGATTCAGGTGTACAAACTAGGAAGATAGAAGTGGAATTTGGCTTCGATGTGAATATGAGCGCAGCCTATCTGGAAACTCAGCCTCAAACCGGCAAGTTGAAAGGCAAAGGAATAATGAAATTTTCAGAAGCTGTCTTTGAAGAATAATAGTACCCTAGATTTTTCTAAGCAATCTTGATCTGGTCGAGATAAAACTTCATCCGGCTGTGGTCTCTGGGAAGAAAATCGATCTTGTCAATCCTGTCTTCCTTATGGTTGTAAAAAACCTCCACGTACTCATTTTCCAGCAGGTACAGGTTGATTTTATGGCGGTAGTATCGAATGGCCACCACAAAAGTGCCCTCGATGTAGAGGGTCTTTATTTTTTGCTGAAGTGGTAAACTGTGAAAATCCTCCCGACTCATTTTCTGACGTTTCTCCGAAAATCTAAATTTACAGAAAATGGCCAGTAATTATTTAATGAAGCATGAGAAAGCTACTCAGGCTGCGTCCATCCCCTCCGTAAAAACCGCACGCCAAGGCCAAAATAGTTGGTTTCCTGACTCCTGAAGTGTAAACTTGAAAAACCAATCCCATTAAGCCTTGGGCCAAAAATACCGAATCTACTATTTTCTCACTATCCTCGTCCTTTTGACCTTTGCCCCAGGATGTAAGTCCAAAAAGAAATTGGCTGAGGCATCGCCTGCTTTCACGGTCATCGAAACGGCGAGAACCTACCGGGGCACTCCCTATAAATATGGCGGCACCACCCGTGCCG
>CAZTJM010000091.1:0-14398 GCA_964613865.1 uncultured Limnohabitans sp.
GCTCTTTGGCATTCATCCAAGGTTTGTTTGTTCATCATAACATTGAAGTTTTTGTTCGATGGAAACTAGGGAAATCGTAAGCCTGCCCGAAGATTCGGGTATAGATGACAGGGGTTCAGGCATATTCCGCATGCTCAGGAACCCCTTGGAAAACCCGCTCCTTTTTCTCTTTCTGGTTTTCTTTTCCTATCTGGTGGTGGATGCGATTGCTACCTTGATCATGGCGGGTAAGATTGAGGAATGGTATATTCCGTTGATTCATTTTCTGGCGGGGTACATGCTTATTGCCGTTTACTTTTCGAAAGTCCTGCCCGATTTTTTTCAGCGTAAGCGAAGAGTGTTTGCGGTTTTTTCACTGCTGTTTTTGTTGGCCGTGTCGGCAGGGCTCAAGCTTTTTGCCTTTTACCTGATTTTGGGCAGTTCCGGGTTTTCAAAGGCTTTTCTGGTGACTGAGTTTCTGAGGGTTTTTCATTTTCTGGCCATCACTTCCGCGATTTGGATCTTGTATGAGAACCTCGGCCTGCGAAAGAACAAGCACGAGATTGAAATGACCCATGAGCGGCTGAAGGTAGAGCACCGTTCCATGCAGCTCAGCCCCCATTTTGTATTGAATGTGCTCAGTTTGTACGCGGCAAGAATCGTGAAACTGTCTCCTGAGCTGTTTAAGGAGTTTTCCCGTCTTGCTTCCCTGCTGCGATACAGTTTTAAGGAGTTTGGTCTTCCCAACACGCTCAGGGAAGAGCTTAATGGGGTGATGGATTACCTGGAAATCCAGAAGCTGCGGTTTCCTGACCTTTCCATGGAACTGACCGTCCAGGTGGATAAGGAGCTGGCCGGAGGCTTGACTATGCCCAAGATGTGCCTGCTTACCCTGGTTGAGAATGTCTTTTTTCATGGGGATTACAGGGACCGGGAAAATCCCTGCAGAATGGAATTCGTGCTGTCTCCGAATGCCGCTTCGGAAGGCTATAGATTCAGGGTTTTCATTTCCAACAGGATTCAGAAACAGGAAATAAAAGTCCGCTCGGGTTTTGGGGCCTCGGCGGTATTTCGGGTGATGGGCTATGAGTTTGGGGAGCGGTTTCACGCGACTGTCGAACCTGGCGATTCGATCTATTCTCTAGTAATGACGATTGATTATGACACAAGTATTCAAGGTTGGGCTAATTGACGATGAAGAGAATATCCTGGAGATTCTGAGCCACGAGATCGGGATGATTCCGGAGTTTGAGGTGGGTTTCTCCACCGTTGACCCTGTGCAGGGGCTGGAATACATTCGCAGGGGAAAAGCCGATATTCTCATTACGGATCTTTTGATGCCCGGACTCGGTGGGCTGGAAATATCCAGGAGGCTGTTGAATTCCAGGGTTCCGGTTATCATCTGCTCAGGCCATCCCCAATATGCGAGGCACGGGTACAAGGTCAACGCAGTTGATTTTCTGGTCAAACCCCCTGACCCGGTTGAATTGTCCGAAGCCCTGATCAAGGCCAAAAAGAAACTGGATACCCTTCACTGGGTGAAACAGGTGGTCGAGGAGGACTATGTGGTGGTTGGGGATAAGCTCGGCTATATGAGACGGCCGGTAAAGCCTTCGGAAATGCTTTACATGGAACAGCGGGAGAAGGAGTCCATCGTTAAGCTGGAAGACAACAGGGAATTCAAACTGATCTCGCCTTTTGAGGTGAGTGTTTCAAAATTGAAGTCTCCCTACATGGTCAGGGTACACCAGTCTTTTGCGGTAAACATCCTGAAGGTAAAGATGCTCAGTGCCGAGACTTGTGAACTGGTCTCCGGGGATGTGATTCCTATTGGCAGAACCTATAAGGAGCAGATCCGACAGATTTTTGAAAACAAACTAATCAAATGAATAGGGATCGCTTAGGCTGTTTCGGGAATGGCTTGTTGGTATTTTTTTTTTGAGTTTGGATTGGGTTGGTGGTAAACTATAGTTTCTGGGTTTGGGCCTGAAATGCTTGCCTGTCAGGTTCACCCGGATAGAGACTGTCCGAGACAAGTTCCTGTTTTGGGATGCAGCCGGAAAGTGGGGGCTGTCGGGTATACAGGTGTTTCCCCAATTCACGGTAGAGTCGATACAGGATTTTTCGCTCATGGTATGCCGTGTCCTGTGGGAAAAACCGGTTAACCATCAGGTGGATATGGTTGTGGAGGAAGTTGGTTGCTACTTCGCCCGTATCATAAAAAGATGGGTGGGAAATGATGGTGTGTAGGTATGGTTCCGTGGGGAAGGGCGAGGGTTCCTCGGGATCCAAGTAGCTAAACCCTGACTTATAACGGATCAGGAGCTCGGATGGCATCTGTTTCACATTTTCCTTGAGGGAGGTAAAGAACCGGGATGGGTTTGGGCATTGGAAAACGAGCTGGCGCCAGAGTCGTACAACGATGTTTTCCTTCCAGTCAGTGGGATAATTCAGGTGCATTTCACCGGCTGTTTTTTCGGAAAGGAATTGTGATTCGAGGTGAAAAAGCCGATGCGAGCGGGTTATACTTTTTCGTCCGTACTTGAAGGTTTCGGGGTAATAGGATGCTGTTTTCCAGTTCCAGTTTTCTTCGGTGAAGATCAGGCTGAATTTAAGCAGGAGGGTTTTCTGGTGTTCTGCGGTGATTTCAAGGAGCCGCAAACGGATTTCCGTGGATCGGTTTTTTCCATAGACCAGGAAAAACCAAGCCGGAATTCCAAATTGTATTTTTTCTTCTTCCATCCGTTGGAAAAGTCGCTCCAGGACTTCGGCAACTTCGGATTGGCTGCAGGTAAGGATAAGGCAGAGGCAGTCCTTCTGCGAGTGGGTTATCGGGTTGAAATTCGCCCGGATCTGGGGAATGGATAGTGGTCTGGAATATCGGAATACAAACTGGGGATAGACAGCTGTTCCCGTTTGGTAGTGGAATTGGAAGGAAGGGTACCAATTGGGGGTGGATAAGGAGAGCTTACCGTTCCGTTTGAGTTCCTGCGCCAAAATTTTGAGGTCATCGGGATGGTGCCGGTCCAATAGGAGTTCCCTGTCCATATTGCCTGCCAGGATATGTTGGGGGACGTCCCATTCATCGAGTCTTTTGCTGAGGGTTTGGCTGTCCCTTGCCGTTTCTGACGAGAGATTCCACCTCCTGCTTTGCAGGCAAAGATTGCCCCAGTTGAGCTGGGGACAGACTTGGGCTTGACTGAGCTCTGGGCTCTGGTAAGGAATAAAGCGATACCGATCCTGATGGGCAATTTCCCAAAGCAGCCTCAGGATGGGATGGGTGATCTGGTTGCCGTTTAGGGGGTGCATGACCACGGGAATTACGGGTTTTCCGCTGGGTCTGTGGATGAGGATTAGCCTGTTTCCCTCGATCCCCATGTAAAGATCCCCGAAGTCCAGCTGTTTCCGTGAATGGGGCGGGGAGGAGCTGATCTCATGGTCAAAAATAGAGGTGGCGTTGCAGATATGGTTGATTGCATCGGTCTCCCTGATTTCGAGATGGGCAAAGAGGATGTGTGGATCGGTATGGATCTGATCCCTGATTTTTTTGGAATAGGCTTTGATTTCCGGATCCCGGTTGAATCGTCCGGTGTAGACAAAAGGACGGTTACACACGATGTTTTCAATGACCGGATTCAGGTTTTTGTCCAGTCTGTACAGGATCTGGATATCGTGGATTCCCCCGGGTAATTCGGCTTTGGGAAGTTCCTTTTCCAGGTCTATCCACTTTTTCCCGTTTCCGGCTAGGACGGTAGCCGCAATATCGGGTTCGGATTGTTGGGGGTCGTCCTGAAAGTGAAAGCTTCCGGAAAAGAATTCACCCTGGGTTAAAAGCTCATTCAGTTTCACATACCGGTCGTCGTATTGGTGTATAAACCAGTCCTTGAAATTCCTTAGATAGTTGCTTTCCTCCCTTGAAAAGAGATTTCCCGCGGAATTCACAAAATGCTGTAGTTGGCCGTTGATGGTTTCCGGGATCTCCGGTTGATTTTTCAGGACCATGTCCATCCCCGTTTTTGCGGGTTTGGGATTTGCTTTGCGGGTAAGAAAGCCCAGATCGATAAGTTGATCCCAAATCTGTTGTGCCTGTAGTGCCTGGTTCTGGGTTATTCCGGACTCCTTGGGATTAAGCAGGAGACGGAATTCACTGAACTTGATGCCTTTGTTTGAAGCTTCTTTGATCAGGGTGGCAAAAAGGCGGTTCTCGGGAAGTTTGCATCCGGTCCATCGTTGGGTTTGGGAATCCAGGACGAGGGCTTGGAAATACCCGTTTTTCTGATGGATGCCGGGAACCAGTTGGTAAGTGGATGCGAGCGGGGTAACCGGTTTGGCGTTTTGGGAAGCCGGATTCGCTGTTTTCCAGTCTTTTAATTCGACTGCCCGGATAGGGAAGTCCGTTTTTAGCTGCCTGCCCCAGCGGGCGAGTCCTACTCCGGCAAAACTTCCAAACGGTGTAGGCCTAAAACGGCCCCGGAGGAGATATTTTCTGAGTTTCAACCGGAGTTTTTCCTCCAAATCGGCAAAGGGTTTTCCTTCGAGTTCCCCGTGGAGAACAAGGGAGGAGCCTTTAATGGCTGCCAGGATGGTATCGCGGTGTTTTTCAAGCGTGGCGGGATCTTCGATGTCGAAATCGAACAATGGGAGACGGAATAGGAACGGCATATCGGAACGTATTTTTTCCAATCCTATCCGATTGACCGATTGGGCGGGGAATTTTGTCGGATGTGGTGCCGATTCCGGCAGAATCGCCCGACTTCCATATTTGAAGGGGGTGTTTTTGCTCTTTGGGGATCGAATTTTTGATCAGAGGCTGACTGGGGCTTGGTTTTGGGTAAATAGGTTGGGAAAACAAACACGATCGTTCCGGATTTTTGGAAGAAATTCTGGGAATGGCGGTGATTTCAGCTGGGGAGTTGGCTGTCTTTCAGGGGAGTGAAATTTTCCGGTTTTGCAAATTTTTGGCATAGACAACCCGGTTTGGGGTATAAATTGACTTGGGAACTGGGGGTGAGTTAATGTGGCTTATTGGGCTTGGGAAAATGCCTAAGGAAGTCGAAGCGTGCTTCCGTAGACGGCGGGCAGGCGAATTGGGGAGAGGGTGCTTACCTTTTGATCCATTCTTTGAATTCCGCAGCCTTGTTTTGGCTGACGCTTACTTCCTCCGGGAAAGCGGGCGTAAGCTGAAGGATGAGTTTTCCATGTCCGTTTGAGCGGAAGTTGAGGCAGGCCCTGTAATGGATGATCATCTTTCGGTTAACCCGGAAAAAAATGTCTGAGGGTAATTTGTTCTCCATTTCCTCCAGTGTTTCATTCAGGAAATAGGTGGTTTCTTTGGAAGTGACCAGGTAGTTCATCCGGTCTTGGTGGTAAATGTACCGGATGTCCTTCAATTGAACCGGAATGGTCTTGGTACCCTGGTTCACCAGCAGGATTCCCCCTCTTTTCGCGTTGGTTTTTCCTGTGGTAGTTCCCTGCATCCGGTGATGGAACAGGTAATAGATGTTGAACAGAAATACCGGCACAAGCATGACCGGAAAGGCGCTTTGCGCACCCAGGGTTTCCTTGGAGGCGGTAAGGCCGAAATACCATTGGTAAAGGGAAAGGAAGTAGTAGTCAACGATTCCCGGCAATACCATGCCTAAGGCGAATTGCAATGTCAGGCGGATGAATGGCTTGTCCTTCCAAGCGTAGCTTTTGTCCAGGTGGACGGTGATCCATTGGATGAACTCCGTGAACAGACAGGCCATAAGAAATGCCGCAAGCAGCTTGATGTAAAAAGAGCCGGAGGTGAACGAATCCAGGAAGCGGGCCCCTGTTCCGTACATGGCCACCAAAAAAGCTGCAAGTATGCACAGCAAAATGCGGATTACCTGGTCATTGAATCTGTCGGGCTGTTTTCTGTCAATCAAATCAGAATAGGTTACTGTCCTTTTCCTTCCTTTGGCTTTAGGAGGGACCAAAAAAAATCCCGGGAATTACGAAAACGGATAATATAGGTTTAATTTAAGAAACTCTGTTGGATTTCCTCCTTGGGAACGGGCTTTTCGCCCCGACGTTTCATTTTTAGGTGGCCCTGTTTGGGGCTGTCCGGAGGGCGAAATCCGTTAATCCTTCTCGGATTGTATTGGTTTGATCCTGGCGATTAAAAAAATAAAGGACGATAAATCCCCCATTTCATCCCCAAAATCACCTGATTCGGACATATAGGCCTGCGATTTTTCCGGTTTTTTTTGGTTGGGTTCTAAGTTGGTCGGAGGAAATCGGCCGGCGGGGATACTTGTTTCTGGCTGAGTTTGTTGACTTAAATTGATCGGCTTATGAACTACATGGAACATTTTAACGGGCTGTTTTTAAGGATGAAGGGGGAATTGGCAGACTTGGCGGGCTCTTCTTCCAATCGGCTGTGGGTGGTGCGGCATTCCTATGTCGTGGTCAATGCCTATTGTGAAGAGGTTAAGGCGCCCGAAACATTTGATTCGCAGGAAATGGAAATCGAGTTCTTCGGAAAGATCCGTCCGGGTTTTGAGGCGGAGCTGATTTATTTCGGGGAGCTTTATTATATCCTTTCGTCCCTTCCGGAAAGAAAGGGGGAGGCCATCGCTTTTTTGAATGCGCAGTACCTGCCGATCCGGCGATATTTCCAGAAGTACAAAGTATTGCATGAATACTGGCGTCAGGGAAGGTCCGACTGCAACAGGCAGTTGTTCACCCATTCCGAAGGGGATTCCCCATTGTTTTTTACCCAACCTTTACCCATGGGGGAAGCCAATTCCCGGTCTGCGGGGAAGGTCTTTGCCAAGTTCCGGGCTTACTCGGAACTGATGGGGTTTCTGGAAAAGGAAATCCGAAGGCTGAAGCGCAAACCGGAGACTGGAGGGAATGCGATCAAGTGGACCGCACCCAAAGCGGCATTGGTGGAATTGGCCTATGCCCTAAAAGCATCTGGAGCGATCAACAACGGCAATGCATCCATCCGGGATATCGCCACCCATTTGGAACAGGCTTTCCAAATGGATCTGTCCCAGTTTTACCGGACGTTTCAGGAGATCCGAATCAGGAAGAACAGCCGGACTACTTTTTTGGACCGCCTGAAGGAAAAGTTGGAGAGGTGGATGGACAATACGGATTTCAACGGAAAGGGAGAGGAGTAACTGCTTTTTTTATTCCCCCTTCGGGTTTCGGTGTGGACAATTGCCCCGTTTCCGTGCCAGGTTTGTCGAAAGAAATCGACGACCATGCTTGACACCTACACCTGGGCTGAATTTGGAAAACTCTTGGCATTGACCGCCGCCCTCTATTATGGCTGGTGGACAATCCGGTTCGGAAGAGCCGGTTGGGCATCGCTTTCCGGACTTCGGCTTTCCATGCGGAAGGGGTCTCCGGTAGATCCCATGGGCCAACGCTTCGATCCGGCTGTCCTTCAGGATTTCAGGGATTTGCTGGGGGCTTGGACTCCTGCCCTGTGGAAGGCCTCCGAAAAGAAGGAGTTCCTCGAGCTTCTTGATGCCGGGGATTTCGGCGCACTTGCGGGCAACTCCGTATTGACGGGCTTTTGGGTTGCGCATCTCGCATCGATCGCTCAGGCCAGGAACTGGGATATCGGGGAGGAAAGAATCAGGGAGGGCTTGGGAGTCGGGGAATCGTGAAACCATAAACCAAAGGATATATGAAGGGAAAATCGAAGTATTGTCTTGTCCTCCTGCTCTTGATGCTGTCCCGTCTGGCACTTGCCCAGGACGGAAACGCGGGAATCAACCAGGCGACGCAGCAGGTCAGGAGCTATTTCCAATCGGGGACCAACCTGATGTATGCCATCGGGGCCATCGTCGGACTGGTAGGTGCGGTAAAGGTGTTCAACAAATGGAACAACGGGGAACCGGATACGGGCAAAGTGGCGGCAGCCTGGTTTGGCTCCTGCGTGTTTCTGGTGGTGGTGGCCACCGTGCTGCAGAGCTTCTTCGGGGTATAACCGGTTCTCGGGATGGTCGAATACCCAATCAACCGGGGAGTCAACCGGCCGATCGAATTCCGGGGGCTGAAGGCCCAGTACATCGCCTACCTCGCGGTGGGGATGCTCTTGTCCTTTTCCGCTTTCGGGATTGCCTATGCCCTGAATGCCCCACTCTTCCTGTGCCTCATCGTCGCGCTTGTGCTGGGAACGGCGGTAATAGCCCTGGTTTTCCGGCTGAATGCACGCTATGGGGAACACGGACTGATGAAGCGGATGGCCTCGCGCCATATTCCCACGCACCTGCGCATACGAAACAGGCGGGTCTTTACCCGACTTGCCGAAACCAAAACGTAAATCCATAATGGAACTGGAACAGCTATTTCCCCTGTACAAGGTGGAGAACGGGCTCATCGTCTCAAGAAAGGGAGACGTGACCGCCGCGTTCGACGTGGGCCTACCGGAGATATTCTCACTCGGTCTTGCGGAGATCGAAGCGGTGCACCAAGCCTGGAACAAGGCGGTGGACCTCCTTCCCGAATGGACGGTGCTGCACAAGCAGGACTGGTTTGTCAACCGCTCGTTTCAGGGCGGTTTTGGACAAAAGGAGCTTTCCTTCCATGCCATGGCCAGTGAGCGCCACTTTCACGGAAGGGCTCATCTTGACCACACCTGCCGCCTGTTCCTCACCCAGCGGCCCAAGGGGAACCGGTTGGCCGACTCTTCGGGTTCCAGCCTCCTGCGCAAATCCCCGGTTCCGCCGGAGCTATTGGAGGTGGGCTTTGAGACGGGGTTTCGGAATTTCGTGGGGCAGTTCAGGCAGATTCTCGCAGATGCGGGCATTACCCTGAGCCCCCTCTCCGAAGCACAGATCGTCGGCTCCGCAACCGAGACCGGTATCCTGGAAGAGTATCTTTTTTTGGGGAACTCCGGTTGCCTGCAGGACATTCGTTTCAAGCCGGAATGGACGATAGGGGGCAAGCACGTTCAGCTGTACTCCATGGGCACGGCCGATGTCCTGCCTTCCCTTGTCAGGCCCCATACCGGCTACCCGCCTTTTGAAACCGACGGGATGGCGTTTCCCATTGGCTATGCCGCACCGGTCTGTTCCCTCTTGCCCTGTGACCATGTGTATAACCAGTTTGTTTTTGTGGAAAACCCGGGGCGGAGACTCCGGGAGCTCGAATCCAAAAGGCTTCGGCTGGAGTCCCTGGCCAACTACAGCAGGGAAAACGCCATTGCCAGGGACAACACCGCGGAGTTTCTCAACGAGTCGATCTCCCTGGGCAGAAAGCCGGTCAAGGCCCACTTCAACCTGATGGTCTGGACAGAAGACCGGGACGGGGTGCAGGCACTGGGAAGTTTGGCTGCCGCTGCGCTGGCCAAGATGGACGTGGTGCCCAAACGTGAGACCGTCGGGGCCGCCCAGCTGTATTGGGCGGGTCTTCCGGGCAACGCCGGAGACTTCCCGGTCAATGAAACCTTCGATTCGTTTATCGGACAGGCCTGTTCGTTTTTCAACCTGGAAACCAACTACCGGACGTCCACCAGTCCGGTGGGAGTCCGGCTGGGTGACCGGATCACCGGGTATCCCATCCATGTGGACCTGTCCGACGAGCCGATCAGGCGGGGACTGACAACCAACCGGAACAAGTTTGTGCTGGGCCCTTCGGGTTCGGGGAAATCCTTTTTCACCAACCACCTGATGCGGACCTACTACGAACAGGGCAGCCACGTTGTGCTGGTGGATGTCGGGCATTCCTACCGGGGACTCTGCGATCTGGTAGGGGGCTACTATTTTACCTACGAGGAAGGAAACCCGCTCCGCTTCAACCCTTTTTACATCGGGGACGGGAAGCGGCCGGATACGGAGAAAAGCGAGAGCCTCAAGACCCTGCTGCTCGCCTTGTGGAAAAAAGAGGATGAAAGCTACCGGCGCTCGGAGTATGTGGCGCTCTCCAACGCGTTGAAGGGCTACTTCGATTACCTGGAGACCCATGCTTCGGTTTTTCCCTGCTTCGACACCTTTTACGGATACCTGGATTCCGAATTCAGAAAGGGACTGCGGGAGGAAGGGGTAAAGGAAAGGGATTTTGACCTGGACAATTTCATGTACGTGCTGCGCCCCTTCTACCGTGGAGGGGAGTTCGACTACCTTCTCAACGCACGGGAAAGGCTGGATCTGCTCCAGCACCCCTTTATCGTCTTTGAGCTGGACAACATCAAAGACCATCCCATCCTCTTTCCGGTGGTCACGCTGATGGTGATGGAGATCTTCATCGCGAAGATGAGAAAACTCCGCGGGGTGAGGAAGATCATCCTGATCGAGGAGGCCTGGAAGGCGATTGCCAGGGAAGGCATGGCGGAATACCTGCGATACCTGTTCAAGACGGTCCGGAAGTTCTTTGGGGAGGCCATCGTCGTGACCCAGGATGTGGAGGACATCATCTCCAGTCCGGTGGTCAAAAATGCGATCCTCAACAACGCGGATGTGAAGATCCTGATGGACCAGCGCAAATACCAGAACAGGTTTGGGGAAATACAGGAGCTGCTGGGCCTCTCCGACCGGGAGAAGGCGGGAATCCTGAGCATGAACAAAATGCCGGGTGCCGGGAAGAGCTACAAGGAGGTATACATCGGCATCTACGAAAAGGTCTTTCGGGTGGAAGTGAGCCCGGAGGAATACCTCACCTACACGACCGAGGAAAAGGAAAGACTCAAGGTGGAGGAATATACCCGCAGGTACGGGGACAGAAGAACGGCAATCCGGGTCTTGGCCGGGGAATACAACTACCAATCCTGACATCATGAAAAAGAAAATACTGGTCCTTCTGGTCTGCCTCTATGCGGGCTTGGGGACAAGGGCGGAGGCGGTGCCGATTGCCTTGGTCCTGGAGGTGATCAAGGCGGGTGTCAAAAAGGCCATCCAGGCCATCGACCTAAAGGTCCAGCGCCTCCAGAATGAAACCATCTGGCTGCAGCATGCCCAGAAAGTGCTCGAGAACAAACTCAGCGAAACGAGACTGGAGGAGATTTCCGACTGGGGCGAAAGGCAGCGAACGCAATACGAAACGGTGTTCGGGGAGCTGCGCAGGGTAAAGGGGGTGCTGGCGTCGTACCGGCGGGTCCGGGAGGTTGCCGAACTCCAGGAGCAGCTGCTTGGGGAATATCGGGCGGCATGGGAAAAACTGGGTTCCTCGCCGCTGTTCACCCTAGATGAAAAGCAGGCCATGGCCCAGGGCTACCTCAGCCTGTTGGAGGAATCCCTGCTCAATCTGGGCCATCTAAAAGCGGCCATGACTCCCCTGCGGTACGAGATGAGCGATGCAGAGCGACTGCGGGTACTGCACTCGGCGGAACGTCGAATGGGCGAAAATCTTGCCACACTCCGCTCCTGGAATGGGAGGAATCTCCGACTGCTGTATTCCAGACAGTCGGACGCAATGGAACTGATCGCCAAAAACCATGGGATGGACTAAATATATAATGGAGTAAACATGGAAAGGACCGGCTATGCGATGGACTAGGATGAGATGGACTAGGAATAGATGGGCTAGGATTGGGATCAGCCTTGTCCTGGGTTTGGCCTGTGGAGTATCCCGGGCGCAAACTTGGCAGGAGTGGACGGAGCAGAAGAAACTTCAGACCGAATACAAGATCAGGGAACTGCTTGCCCTGCAATCCTATCGCCAGGTCTTGGTCAGGGGCTATGAAATCGCCGAAAGGGGGTGGAATGCTGTGGACTTCATCCAGAACGGGGAGTTTGACCTGCACCGTGTTTCCCTGGAATCCCGAAAGACGGCGGGTGTCGCGGTAAAGCAGGCATTTTGGGTAGATCGGGTGTATGGGCTCCATCATCGGATTGGAATGGAGAAGGAATGGATGGAGCTCTTCCTGAAACGGGATGTCGAACTGGAACCCTCGGAAAAGGAAGCGGTCAAAACCTATGCTGGACTGGTGGGGAGCCAGTCACAATCGCTGGTCGAAGAAATGGAGGGGATCCTGGGAACCGGGGGCCTGGAGCTTTCAGAAAGTGAAAGACTCCGGTTGTTGGAGGGCCTGGAGGGCGGCATGGCCAGGCTATATGGCAAGCTGTCAACAGCCAACAGGCAGTTTCGGGCGCTTGCGTTGTGGCGGGAAAAAAAGGGTAGGAATAAATCGGATTTAAATGCGGTATATGGAAACAACTAAGTTGATCAGAGTACTTGTAGTCCTCCTGCTGGTAGGGGGCAGCGGTTTTCAAGGGGCTTGGGCACAGACCCATGAAGCAAGCCAGTTGGTGCTGAATTTTGAAAAGCTCAACCAGCTTCGGCAGCTGTTGAAGGACATGCAAAGGGGATACGAAGTGCTGGATAAGGGCTATTCCTCCGTGCGGGATATCACCGAGGGGAATTTCAATTTGCACCGGACATTTCTGGACGGGCTCTTGGAGATCAGTCCCGGAATCCGGGAATACCACCGGTTGGGCCGACTCATCCAAAACCAGCAGCGCTTGGTCGGTGAATACCGCTCCGGAACACGTCGGCTTGGAGAGTTGTGGGGATTTGCGCCCGGGGAACTCGCCGGTTTGGCAACCCGCTACTCCCGGATTTACCGCCTATCCCTACGGAACCTGGAGGAATTGGCTTTGCTGCTCACCGCCGGAAGCCTACGCATGGATGATTTTGAGCGCCTGGAAGCCATAGACCGACTCGACGGGGAAATGGAGCGTTTGCTCGTTTTCCTGAGGAAGACCAACCGGGAAACGGGGGCGCTGGAACGTATGAGGTACAGAAGCCGGGAGGGTCATGGGATGTTGGAATCACTGTATGGACTGAACCCATGAGGAGAAGGCGGAAGGAAATGGTAATCGCGTTGGCGTTGATGGGCTTGTATGCGGGAAATGCGGAAGCCCAGACGATTTCCGGGGAGGTGGAGGGACTTCACCTGGTCTTGTCCCGGCTCTATTCGGAGATGGTTCCCCTGGCGGAGCGGATGATTACTGTGGGACGGGGCTTGGCGGGCTTCGCTGCCATCTGGTTTATCGGGATACGGGTCTGGGGACACATCGCCAGATCGGAGCCGGTGGATCTTTACCCGCTCCTGAGACCCTTTGCGCTGGGTATGGCGATCCTGGCTTTTCCACAGGTCCTGGCCTTGATCAACGGACTCATGGATCCCATCATCCGGGCTACCTCGGAAATGGTGGAGGGGAGCAACCTGGCCATTGCCCGGCACCTCGAAGAGATGGATTCCCGTGAAGCCGAACCCTTTTCCGGTCCGGGCATGGGGGAGACAACGGACGAGTTTCCCGAAACTGGCGAGGAGTTGGGGATTTTGGAGAAGATGAGGAACGAGCTTTTTGCCATCAATCTCAAGGCGATGTTCAACCAGCTGGTTTCGGAGCTGCTGCAGCTGCTCTTCTTCTCGGCAGCGCTCTGCATCAACACGATCCGGACTTTCCAACTCGTGGTCTTGTCCATCCTGGGCCCCCTCGTGTTCGGGCTGTCGGTATTTGACGGGTTTCAGCATACGCTTACCGCCTGGTTTGCCCGGTACATCAACGTTTCCCTGTGGCTGCCCGTGGCCAATATCTTCGGGGCCATCATTTCCAAAATCCAGCTGAACATGCTGGTCTTGGATGGGGATTTTACCAGCTCCATCGGCTACCTGGTCTTTATGGTGATTGCGATCATCGGGTATTTCACCGTACCGAACGTGGCAAGTTTCATCGTCCAGCCCGGGGGAAGGGACAGTCTGTTGGGCAGGACAAACCAAGTGGCAGGCTCGGGAGCCTCTGCGATCGGACAACTCATCAAACGTTGACACCCATGTTTCAAAACCTGAAAAACATCGATACTGCCTTTCGCCTGGTCAGGACCCTCGCCTTCACGGCCATCCTGGCTTCGCTGGCGGTTGCTTCTTTTACCGGTTATACCGCGTTCCAGGCGATAAAGGAGTCGCGGGGGACGGTCTACGTCCTGGCCGAAGGCAAGGCACTGCATGCCTTTGCCTCCGACAGGCGGGAGAACATTCGGGCGGAGGCCAAGGACCATGTCAAGATGTTCCACCACTACTTTTTTACGCTGAGCCCCGACGAGCGGCACATCCGCGAGCAGATGGTGCAGAGCCTTTACCTCGCGGATGCATCCGCCAAAGAAGTCTATGACAACCTGCGGGAGCAGGGATACTATTCGGGCCTTGTCGCGTCGAACATCAACCAGAGCATCCGCATGGACAGCGTCCAGGTCTTTGCCGATTCACTACCGATGGGGTTTAGCTATGTCGGAACACAAACCATCGTCCGCCCGTCTTCGGTCACGCGCCGGAGACTGGTCAGTAGGGGCAGGCTCAGGATCATCGACCGGACGGAACGCAATTCCCATGGGCTACTGATCGAGGACTGGGAGATCCTGTCCAACGAAGACCTGGAGACTACGGGGAGATGAGGATCGTGGGAATGGATGTAAGGGATTTCGGTTGCCTGTCCCG
>CAZTJM010000091.1:14498-18539 GCA_964613865.1 uncultured Limnohabitans sp.
CCTGTCCCGTATCCGGGTTCGGATGGGCAAGGGCTTTGGTCGCTTGCCTCCGGGATACCAGCGCTTGCTCCTTGCCGCACTGCTGGCTCTTTGGGGCCTTTGGTCAGCCTCCCTGCTGATCGGTGGACTGGGAACGGGGATCGACGCAGGCCGTGCAGATCCTGAGGAGCATACCCCGGTTTACTTTGATTCCCTGTTAATACAACCCTTAAACATACACATCTATGAAACAGCTCACTGAAAAAGAGAAGAGGGAGAGGAAATTCCTGATGTTCCTTCCCATGCTGACCCTGCCGTTCCTATGCCTGGCCTTCTGGGCACTGGGAGGGGGGAGAGGAGAGGCTCCCGATGAGGCCCTGGCCAACAGGGGAATCAACCTGGCCCTGCCCGAGGTAATGCCCGAACAAGTGGAATTGGACAAAATGCAGTCCTACGAACTTGCCGAGGAGGGCCGACTGGCCAAAAAGCCGGTAGTCTGGGAACTCGACTGGGGTTTCTCTGGTAACCAGGATCCGGATGCTGGGCTGGACGTGGATTTCCGGTCGGGCTTTGGCCTGGAGGAAACGGAGCTTGCCCTGATGGAAAAACTGGAAGAAATCCGGTTTTTGGCCCAGGATCCGGAAGAGCCAAGGGTTTCGGAAATCGGTACACCGTTGCCAGAGCCGGCTGGATCGGGGCCTAAGCCATCGGACCCGGAACTGCTGCGGCTTGAGTCGATGATGGAAAACTTGGTGGTAAACGAAGACCCAGAGATGGAAAGGATAGACGCCATGCTGGACAAGCTGCTGGACCTGCAGCATCCGGAACGGGTCGTGAAATCGCCGGACTCCGGCGTTACGGGACAACCTGCTTTTGCGGTGGCTTTGGAACCGGTTTTCCCGCAGCTCCTAATCGAGCCCGGACTGGGGGAAATGGAAGCGGAAAGAGCGAAAAGAAGAGTGGAAGGCAATCGATTCTATTCCCTGGAAAACAGCAGTCCGGTGACCCTCTCCGGAATCCGGCCTGCAATAGAAGCGAGGGTGGCTGGCGACCAGGAAATTGTGTCCGGCGCTTCCATCGAGCTGGAGTTGGCCCAAGCGGTTTACGTCCAGGGATTGGAGTTTGCCGAAGGCACCCCGGTCAGCGGCAAATGCAACTTGGTTGGGGAGAGGCTGGAAATCAGGGTGGAGGCGATCCGTTCGGGCAACATGGTCCTTCCGGTGAGGCTTTCGGTGGTGGGTGAGGATGGTCTTTCGGGGATCAGGATTCCGGGGATGATGGCAAGGGATGCCCTAAACCGGGGAATGGACGACGGGGTACAAACCTTGGATATGCTTCCCCTGTCAAGCTCCTGGGAGTCCCGGGCAGCAATGGCGGGAATGGGAACGGTAAAAAGCCTGGTTTCGAAAAGGACCAGGGAGTACCGGGTAAATGTCAAGGCGGGCCATCCGCTTTTACTTATGGACTTAAGCGGGAACTAACCGTGGCTTATGGATTTGATTTCTAACAATAAACCAACAGGTATGAAGGTATTAAAAGGCATGAGGTTAATCATGGGGTTATTAAAAAGTAGGAGGATGTTGTGGATTTTGGCGGCATTCATGCCGTCATGGGCGTCCCACGCCCAACTGGTTTCAACGGCTTCGGTGGAGGCATACCCCATCTCCATCGGCTGGGACAGGACAACGGTGCTGGTCTTTCCCTACGAGGTGGTCAGTGCGGATTTTGGAGGTGCGGCAGTTCTGGGTGAGAAGGATGCCGCTGCCCCCAATGTGCTCAAGGTGAAGGCGGGCGTGCGGAACTTTGGACCGACCAGCATGTATGTGATTACCGCAGACGAAAAGCTGTACCCCTTTGAGGTCAGCTATGTTCCCAATCCGGATATTCGCCCCATCGTCATGGGGACACGGAATTCATTGGGTGCGGGAAAAGTCCATTTGGATGGATTGGGGGTAAACCGGCAGGAAATGGAATCCTACCTGAATGAATTGTCTTCCCGCGGGTTGGGTAAGACTGCTTGGGGGAAAAAGAAGCTTGGAATCCGGCTGGGCTTGGCTGATGTCTTCGAAAGGGATGGGATGGTGTTTGTTCGGCTGCGGGTGGAGAATTCCAGCGGGATGGACTATGTTTTCGGGAAGTGGGATTTCGGCATTCGGGACAGGACAAAACTGAAGAGGACGGCGGTAAGGAATATCCCCCTGGAGCCCTTGGCATCCACCCATTGGGAAGGGGTTCCCGGACATTCCGATTGCTTGCTGGTCTTTGCCTTCCCCCGCATCGCCCTGTCCGATTCCATGGAGTTTCAAGCCAGGGTCTCGGAGAAAAACGGGGGCAGGAACGCGGAGCTGTCGCTACCTGCCAAAGCGTTTCTCAATCCCCGTCCATTTGTAATGCCCATTTAAACCCATAACAAGATGACTATAAAGGAAAACGTAGAACAATTGCAGGAAAAGCTCAAGTACTCGGGATTCGGAGAATCCCTGGCCGGGCAACTGGAAAAAGCCGTGAAGGCAAAGAAGGAAGAGTTTACCCTCGATATGGTAAAGGACTTGAAAGGACAGCAGATGGAATACCAACTTCGGTTTAACCGTTCTGCTGAAGGCAAATATTACTACAACGGATTCGATGCCAAACTTTCCGGGGCCAATGGGTCGGAGGTTTCCCAACGTTTCTACCAAAACCAGGGGATTTCGGCCAAGGAGGCCTATAACCTCTTGGAGGGACGGGCGGTGTTCAAAAGCCTGTTCAACAGAGAGGGAGAACGCTATAATGCCTGGCTGCAGCTGGATTTGGGAAAAAGGGATGACAAGGGGCAGCATCCCGTGTCGCAGTACCATCAGAATTACGGCTTCAAACTGGAGCAAAGCGTGGGGCAACTGGCTATAGCGGGTTTCAACTCTCCCGAAATTAGGGATACGCTGCTCTACAGCCTCAAAAAGGGCAATCTCCACGAAGTGGGTTTGGATGGCAGGGAAGGCTCCTACTATCTGGCGGCCAATCCCAGGTACAAGTCAGTAGCCGTGTATGATGAAAGTGGCAAACGCCTAAAAAACGAACAGTTGGAAAGGCGGATGGAGGTCTCGGACCAACCTCGCGAAAGCCAGTCAAACGCGAGACAGAAAAAGGTCGGCGGTTGATGGTTGGCCAAGTGTTTTGGTGGATTGGTGTAAAGCCCGGCTCTGGCCGGGCTTTCTTTTTGGGATAAAATTGGTTTTTGGTAGGAGTGTTGGTTTTCATTATTTCCGGGCAAGTTAGGCATGCCGCTCGGGGCGTTCAGCAGACTACGGCATAAAGCCGCTGGCTTCGCTGCGCTTTTTATTCCGTTTCCTGCTTCCTTGCTCCCGGCATGCCTGTATGGGCTTCCTCAATAATTTCTAACCAAAAAAGCAATTGTTATGGAAGCTGTAAGAGAAATGATCGACCTGAACGTAGTGTCGGAAATCACCTTGGCCTACCAGCCTAAAGTCAGACTCAAAGACCGGCCCAAAGTGGACTGTTCAAGACAGGTATATGAAGTGCTGTATCGGTTTTGGGAAAAGGAATCCCTTGAACTGGCCGAACATTTTCAGGTGATGCTCCTAAACCGGTCAAACCGGGTGTTGGGAATCTGCACCATCTCGAAGGGCGGGACGTCGAGTACGATCGTGGATGCCAAACTGGTGTTTGCCACTGCGCTCAAGGCGAATGCATCCTCCTTGATCGTCAGCCACAACCATCCCTCCGGGAATCTGGAGCCCTCTGCTGCCGACAGGAGATTGACGGGAAAGTTGGTGGAAATCGGCAAGGCGCTGGATTTGCCGGTATTGGACCATATCATCGTAACCGTGGAAGGATACTATTCCTTCGCCGATGAAGGGGAGCTATAGGCTCCCTTTTTTTGTTCAACATGGCTATGGACTGGCTTAATAGAAAGCCGATTTCTATGCCTCTTGGGAGTTGAGACTCGACGGAAGGGTAATATATGTTAGGAGTAATCCCAGAAAAAAAAAACTTGCTATTGAATGGATGTTTTCGGTTTGGAAAAAAAAAAACTGAAAATTTTTAGTTCTGATAATCAGTTGG
>CAZTJM010000092.1:0-18382 GCA_964613865.1 uncultured Limnohabitans sp.
TATAGATTGAATTATAGTCATCGTGGATCCGCCTGATCCTATCTTCAAAATTCAAATGAGTGTTTCTCTCAAAGACCTCCTCTCTTTCCACTTTTTTTGACTTTGATCTTAACCAAGACCCAAAATCCTTCCAGTCTTCTTCTTGCCCCAAAATATCAAAGCAAGTCAAAAGCAAATAATTCATTAAACCCGAATAGTGGTTGAACGGACTGGTGGATTCGTGTTCTCCAACACGCCTATATAAATCCCAATCATGAAATTGATTTTTCTGCTCTTGCAATTTCTTGACAACCCAAAGGCGGTCAAAAACTAATTGGATCTTGGGCTCTAATACCATATTCTTATTTGGATATACATAAACAGTAGTTTAAACAACAAAAAAAACACCGAAGTTTACTTCAGAAACGGTCGCTTATTTATCAATTATATAATAATGTATTTCGTGTTCAATCCGAAGTCAGCAGCTTCGGATTTTTCTTTTTCCAGCAAAACAAAAACCCTCCAAGGGACTCAAAGCCCTTGGAGGGTGAAAATTCTAGCTTCTTGAAACTAACGGCTAGCGTCTCTTTTACAACCCAAACATCCTAGGCAACCAAAGCGTGATCTCAGGGAAGATCATGATCAGCGCCAAGCCGACAATCATTGCCAAGAATAGGGGAAGGAGCGGCTTCAGTACCTGCTGGATCGAGATCTTGGCAATCCCAACTCCAATGAAAAGCACTGACCCCACCGGTGGAGTACAAAGCCCGATACAGAGGTTGGTTACCATCATGATTCCAAAGTGGACCGGATCCACGCCCAAAGAACTTACCACGGGCAAGAAGATCGGAGTAAAAATCAACACCGCCGGGGTCATATCCATAAAGATCCCGACAAACAAGAGCAGCAGATTGATCAGGATGAGGATGACGATTTTGTTGTCACTGAGGGAAAGTAGGGCCGAGGAGATATTTTGGGGAATATCCTCGCTGGACATCACCCAAGACATCGCCATGGAAGTGGCGATCAGGAGCATCACCACGGCGGTAGTCTCGGCTGATTTCAACAAAACAGCCGGGAGGTCCTTCCAGCCGATTTCCCGATAGAAAAGAGACAAGACCAAGCTGTAAACCACCGCAATAGCAGACGCTTCCGTCGCGGTGAAGACTCCTCCTACGATTCCGCCAATCACCAACACCAGCAAAAACAAGCTCGGAAGTGCATGGATAAAGGTTGTAGTCACCAACTTCAGAGAGGAGGGCTCACCTGCTGGCAACTTTTTCATCTTCACCATGACCGCCGCAGTGATCATCAGCAAGAGACCGATCAGCATGCCCGGGAGATAGCCCGCCACGAAAAGCGCTGCCACCGAAACCCCGCCTGAAGCGAGAGAATAAACGATCAGCACATTGGAAGGCGGAATGATCAAACCAGTGGTAGAGGAGGTGATATTCACCGCAGCGCCGAGGGCCTTGGGATAGCCTTCCTTTTCCATCCTTTTTCCCAAAATACCGCCCATTGACGAGGCGGCAGCTACCGCCGAACCCGCAATGGCTCCCATCAGCATGGCCGCCACCACATTCACATGCAGCAGTCCTCCGGGGAGTCTTCCTGTGAGCGACTTCGCGAATCCTATCAAGCGATTGGCGATACCGCCCCGGTTCATGAGCTCACCAGCCACAATGAAGAAGGGAATCGCCAAGAGTGAAAAGCTATCCAGCCCCGCGCCCATCCGCTGAGCTACCGTCGTGATGGCAGGCATGGTCGCCACGGTCACCATCAGCGTCAGCATACTGGACAGTCCCAAGCTCCAGGCTACCGGCACGCCTATTCCCAGAAAAAACAAAAACGAAACAACAAGAATCAATACACTTAAAACTTCCATTATTCAGCGGTTTTGAGGGTTTGGGAAAGGTGGACAATGGAAAATACCTGATAATACGCGACCAAAATGCCGCTGAAAGGGATGATCCCATACACGTACGCTAGTGGAATCTGCAGCGTGGCAGACTTTTGCCCAAGTATAAAAGTGATGTACACCAAATTGGAGCCACCGATCATCATCACCGTCGCCGCAAAAACCAGGATGCAGACATGGATCAGAATCATCAGCTTCTGCTGGGCTTTTCCTTTCAGTTTCATCAGAAGAATGTCTATGGCCAAATGCTCATTTTTTCCGGCCACGTAGGCTGCTCCCAGCATGCCCACCCAGATCAACATGTATCGGGAGAGCTCATCGGTGAAGGAACTTGGACTTTTAAACACGTATCGGGAGGTGACTTGCCAGGTGACATTTAGGACCATCAGGGCCATGAGGATGACCAAAAGATGGGCGATAACGCTGTCCAGTTTGGTCTTGGTTTGATTCGAAAACATCAAAGGATCGTTTTTGGGTTTGAGGGATTATTGGACTTCTCGGATGGCCTGGACGACGGCGTATATTTCGGGTTGGGAGGTCTTGAGCTGCTCGTAGACACCCTCGACGGCCTTGCGGAACGGCTCCTTGTCCGGACGCACGATGGTCACTCCAGCGGCTTCAAGTCCAGCCATTGACTCCGCGTCGGATTTTGCCCAGAGCACAGACTCGTACTCCGCTGACTCGTCGGCTGCCTCTTGAACCCAGGCCTGCTCTTCTGGAGAAAGCTTGTTCCAGACTTTGGTACTCATGATGACCACATCGGGAATGGAGGTATGCTCGTCCAAGCTGTAAAACTTGCAGACCTCGTAGTGCTTGGAAGTATAGAGGCTAGGCGCATTGTTTTCCGCCGCATCGACAATACCCTGCTGAAGTGCGGTGTAAAGCTCGCCATAGGAAACCGGAGTTGGTGAGCTTCCCATGGCCTTGACCATATTGGATGCCGTGGGGCTTTCCATCACCCGGACCTTCAGTCCTGCCAAGTCCGCAGGGGTGTTGATCGGCTTGTCTTTTGTGTAAAAACTTCTTTTGCCCGCATCATAATAGCATAAGCCTCTAAGCCAGAATTCCTCTCCATCCAACAGCAGCTGTCGTCCTATGGGACCGTTCAATACTTTCTTCTGATGCTCGTCGTCACGGAAAAGGTAAGGCATGCCATACACCTGCATCATCGGCGCAAAACCTTCCAAGGCTGCGGCGGACACCTTGGTCATTGCAAGACTTCCAACCTGAAGCAGTTCGACCAGTTCTCGTTCGGATCCCAATTGTTGGTTGGGGTAGACTTTGACCTTGATTTTTCCTCCGGATTTCTCCTCTATTCTTTTCCCCATGAAAAGCATCGCCTCATGAACCGGGTGATTCACCACTTGGGCGTGACCGAGCTTGATGACCTTGACACCGAGCTGATCCGAGCAGGACCACAGCATGCAGGAGATCAAAAAAGAAACTATGAGGCTGATTTTTTTCATTGGGTTTTGTTTTACTGACTTGGGGATAACAATATTAGCCTTTCCCTTTTTACCATGCTGAGAATCTACGGAATCGATTTAGAAGCGCAGAGAGGCACACTTTCTCTCCTCGGCACTGCATGGAGCGCATCTCTTTAACCTCCAAAAGGCTGCTGGACCACCTTCCCAGTTTTTGAGGATTCGTAGATGGCGCAGATCAAGGCCACGGATTTCCGCGCCGTTTTGCCATCCACCACCACTTCACGGCCTGAATCCAAAGACTCCAAAAACAGCTTCCACTGATCAAGGTGAAGTTGGATTCCTATTGCGTTGGGGTCCGAGGAACCACTGCCTCCTCCCGAGTCGGCGGACATCTCCAAGGGCGGTTGGTTTTTCACGTTCCAAGCGGTCAGCCTGCCGCCCTCCAAAATAGCGCTACCCTCCGTGCCAAAGATTTCGATGCGCTCCGGATATCCGGGATAAAGAGCCGTCGCCGAGGTAATGTTGCCCAAAGCCCCGTTTTGGAAATTGACCAAGGCAGCGCCCAAGTCTTCTCCTTCGATCGGATAAAGCGTGGTCTGTACCTGCCCGTAAACATTTTTTACCTCACCCATGAGATCCAAAAGGAGGTCAATGGTATGAATTCCCTGATTGATCAAAGCCCCTCCCCCATCGGCTTTGAGCGTTCCCTTCCATTTGCTGGTCGAGTAGTAAGCCGAGTTTCTAAACCAATTGACATAGGCATTGCCCATCAGCAGGCGTCCAAAAACTCCATCGTCCACGGCTTTTTTCAGCTTTTGGTAGTCGGGGGAAAATCTGTTTTGGAAGATCACCGCCAGCTTGATTTCTTTTTCTTCGGCAGCCTTGATGAGTCGATCTGCGCGCTCGGGGTTGATCTCGATGGGCTTCTCCACCATCAGGTGCTTACCCGCTTCGATTGCGGCAAGTCCAGGCTCGAGATGCATACCACTCGGCGTGCAGATGCAGACGATATCCAAGCCATCCACTGCCAAAAACTCCTCCATGTCCGAAAACACGGGAGCGGAAAACTTCTCCTTGGCAGCTTCCGCACTTTTGGGATTGGGATTGAAAAGCCCGACCAATTCGGCTCCTGTAAGTTCTTCTATAGCTTGGGCATGCTTGATTGCAATGGCACCCGTGCCGACGATTCCTATTCCTTTTGTATTGCTCATATCAGTTCGTTTATGATTTGCGCCCAAGTGTCTTTTGCGACTGGGATGCCTAGTTCCAGGTTTTTCTTGCGGGTTCGCAAAGTCTGTTGACCGGGATAAAAGACCGACCTGCCATCAAAGGCCTCCGCACCCAAATAGTCTGTGATGATTGCCTCCGCTTTTTCCTCAAACCAAGCCTCCAAACCCAATACTTTCGGATCCAGTGCTATGAACACCTGCGAAAGCCCTGATTCCAAAGGCTTTGATCCGATGTCGCTGACGCTGTTTCCACCAGAAAGCAGAGCCGCCAGCAAATCAATCATCAAGGAAAGCCCAGCTCCTTTCCACAGTCCGATGGGGACTGCGGACTGCTGTCGAAGGACTACCTGTGGGTCATGGCTTAGATTTCCTTCTTCATCAAAGCCCGCCGGAAAAGATGCCTTCTCCCCAGCCGCCGCCAATCGACTAAGTTTTCCATAGGCAAATTGCGACATGGCCATATCCAAGACGACTGAACCACTTTTTCGGGGAATTGCGATCACCAGCGGATTGTTTCCCAGCCTTGGCTCCTTGGCGTCCCAAGCGGGCATATTGGGCATTGTGTTGGTAAAACAGATTCCGATCTTGCCCTGCTCCACAGCTTGCCAGCCATAGCTTCCTCCCCGCATCCAGTGATTGGTAAAAGCCAACGCCACACAGCCGATCCCATTTTCGGAGGAAAGTGCCATCGCGCGGTTCATCGCATTTTGCGCATTGAGATTTCCCGGGCCGAGCTGCCCGTCCCAGCGTTCAAAAAAGCCGGACTTGGAAAGCAACACGGGCTTTCGGTCCGGAAAAACCATCCCTTGACGGATGTATGAAAGGAACCTCCCAAAACGCTCGACTCCGTGGGATCGCACGCCGTCCAAGTCTGTCTTTGCGAAAAGCTCCGCGCAGCGAAAAGCCGCATCCTCGGCAAACCCCTCCTTTACAAGTACTCGCATGAGGGTGTCATGCAGCTCTGGAAAAGGGATAAGGAGGTCTGTCATGGGCTAAGGTCGGTATGAAACCAAGATACCCAGCTTAGATCAATTCGCCAATTCTATTTCGGATTAGCGGTGACTAGGCTATTCAGGTAAACTTCGATGTTGGAATACTGCCCATGCAAGGTGAAAAGGCCAGCGTCCAGAGGGGATTTTGGGTCGAGGCCATGAGATTTCTCCCAGTCGTCCGGCATTCCATCCTTGTCGTCGTCCACGGGGGCGGAGCCAGCAGTCAATTCAGGCCAGCCTCCTACCTGGGATTGGGAATCGATGATGCCATTTTTGCCAAAAGATTCCGTCCCGGTCTTCGCTTCCTCCACGATACGCTTATCCACGGCATCTCTCGCCATACTCGCACCCGCATTGCCCAAGACCACCTCTAGAGCTTTGTCAGCCAAGTAGGTTTTTGCACCAGCGTATTCCAACTCTTCATCCAGCAATTTCCAGCCCTCTTCAGTCTTGTAAACTCCCAAGGAGTTGTCCTCGGAGATTTGGGGGAAGTCTTCCACCACATTTCCACTCAGGAAAAACTTGCCGTAGGGTTTATATGGGTCCAGAATCCGGACATTCTTTTCAGGGGTGGCGGGACCTGGCTTATAGTAGTTGTTGACCATGTTGTAATTGCCCTCCTCGCCAGCATAGGAACTATTGCCTCTCCAATTGTAGATGACGTTGTTGCGGAAGTCAGCCAGCTCCTTTTCAGTCACTTTATGATAGCGCGCGCCATTGAAGCGTGGGTTGCGACTATTGTGATCCGACAGGAGATTATAGAGAAAAGAGGCCTTTATTCCGCCCCAGATTCCTCCATAGCCATGTTCTCCCTTTTCGTGTACAGACTGGTTGAGACTCTCGGACAGGATGCAATATTGAAGCGTGAAGTTTTCATTGTCGTAAAAGGAGCCGCATTCGTCCGTAGCCCAGCTGAGCGAGCAGTGGTCGATGATCACGTCCTTCACCCGAGTGGCGCTCATGGCGTCGTCCTGCGTTTGGCGCTCGTCGCCCATGCGGCTGCGGATGTAGCGCACGATGACGTTGTCGGCTTTGATCTTGAGGGGAAAATTCTTCAGCGTGATCCCTTCCCCTGGAGCAGACTGCCCCGCGATTGTCAGATTGCCGTAGTTGATGTCCAAGGAAGACTCCAATGCTATAGTCCCGGCCACCGCAAAGGTGATTGTGCGTACCTCTTTTTTCTGAATGGCTTCCCTGAGAGTTCCAGGCCCTTTGTCGGCCAAGCTGGTCACGATGTAGACCTTGCCTCCCCTGCCTCCCGTCGTAAACTTCCCAAAACCCTCAGCACCGGGAAATGCCAAAACTTCGCTGGGAGTTTGGGCATAGCCCGCCGTGCAAAGGAGTGAAAACACAGCAAGGAAGAATGAAATTGATTTTCTCATCCGGCTTTAGCTTCGTCGTCCAACATAGAAACAGCTCTTTTGCATAGCTGCAGGCAAAAGCCCCATGGATCCCTCAACATCACCAGATGAGACCCATCCGGCAATACATCATCACTTACTTCCTCTGCTCCCGCCTCAATAAGACGCGCTTTATCCGTGGCAGGATCAGCCGAAACCAACGCCAAATGCACCGCCAAAGGATGCAGCTTGGAAAACTCCAAGGTTTCTCCCTTTGGGTTGGAATACAGTTCCAGCATCACCGTGCCGCTGTCGTCAACCAGGAAAGTCATGTAAGGGGCCGAGGCCATTTTCTTTCGAACCCTTAACCCAAGGTGTTTTTCATACCAATGCGACATGGCCTTTGGACTGGGGACGTTCAGCGCAAAATGTTCAAATTTCATAAGTAATGTAATGTTGTCAGTTCAAGGGAAATCCCTTCGGAAGACTGTTCAGATAGATTTCCAAATAGGTGTATGGAGTACCTGGCTTGACTTTGGCCCCATCTTCTTGATCGTTGGGATCCAGTTTGTTTTCGGTCTCCCAGGCGTCCGGAATGCCATCTTTGTCCGTATCGCGCGGACTCATCCCTGGCTCCAGCTCAGGCCATCCGCCCACGTCGGATTGGGAGTCGATGATTCCGTTGTTACTGCCCAGCGAGCCGGGAAAGTCAAAGGAATTGGACTTCACATTGGCTAAGATACGGAGATCCACGGCATCACGGTGCAGGGAGTGGCCGGCATTTGCCAACACCAAGTCCAAAGCCTCTGCTGCACTATGTGTGGTGACGTTTTGCTTGATGTCATGTGGCGAATCCAGTCGCATGGCATTCAAATCTGCCTGGGGAATCTGGCCATAGCTTCCGTGAAACTGGTTGAGTACACCCAATCCCCAGTTGTCGTCAAGCACTTGAGCGTTCCCCTCTACCACGTTGCCATCGATGTAAAATTTACCCCAGATGTCATAGACCTCAGTTCCTGCGATCTTGTTTTTGTCAATGGATACGATGCGGTTTCGCTTGCTTCCACTTGGAGTCGCCGGCCCTGGCTTGTAGTAGTTGTTTACAATATTCACGTTCATCGCCTCACCACCATAGGCACTGTTGCTGGCCCAATTGTAGATCACGTTGTTTCTCATGTCGACCAAGTCTGTCAGCGCAAAGGCCTTCCCTGCCTCCTCTCCCAGTCTTGGGTTTCGGCTATCGTGATGGGCAAGCAGGTTGTGGTGAAAAGAGGCGTTTTTCCCTCCCCAAATTCCCCCATAGCCATGGGAGCCCTTTTGATGGACGGATGTTTTCAGACTTTCGGAAATAATACTCCATTGAAGCGTAAAGTTCTCATTGGCGTAGAAGGTTGCCGTCTCGTCGGTCGACCAGCTCAGGGAGCAGTGATCGATGATGATATTTTTCTGAAACCTGGCTTCCAATGCGTCTGCCTGCTGCGCAGCTGCATCTCCCATGCGGAATCTCATGTAGCGAATGATTATGTTGCTGGCATTGATGACGACTGGATAGTCACGGATGGTGATCCCTCCGCCTGGAGCACTTTGGCCGGCAATGGTCAGGTCGCCTTGGGTGATGTTGAGCCGAGACTTCAGCTTTATGTTCCCTCCCACGGAAAATACGATGGTTCGCTTGCCGGACTGGTTTACGGCATGGCGAAGTGTGCCGATGCTGCCGTCATCTTCGAGACTGGTGACGTAAATGACTTTTCCTCCGCGCCCCCCGGTCGTCTCCCTGCCGAATCCCTCGGCGCCGGGAAATGCATACACCGGACCAGTGTAGGGAGGCAGGGCTTCCTCCTCCTGCACAGCTGGCACCTGAACGGCATCCCCCTCGGAACAACCAAAAAACAAAACTCCCCAAAACAGAATCAAAAAGGTCTTTTTCATAGAATAGCTGGATGGGCTTTTAATAAAAAGGTGAGGCTACAGCCCCACCCTTTCTCCAATTAATAACCCATGCTTATAGTCAAAGTTTAACTCTCCACCGGGGATCTCCGGTAGAATATTTCCCGGCAAAACCGCCGTCTTTAAAATTGAAATCATTTACATTCGGATTGACCCAAAGGTCGTTTTGACCCTTGGAATAGTTCCCAACCGGGAATCCCGGGATAGGCGCAGAGGAAAATGAGAAATCAGATGTACTGAAGACATTGATGATGTCAAATACGGTGCTGCCCAGTCCTTCAATCCCGCGAATGGCATAGTTATCAGCTCCAGCTTCATCCCACCCGTGTCCGAAAACGCTATTGTAGATCTTCACACCCTGGGTTACGTTGTTATTGCCCTCGCCGCCACGATATCGGAGTAAAAGGCCGCCCGTTGACGGGAAATTGGCAAAGGTACATGACTCGATGGTGATCGAATTGGAGTTGTTTCTCGACGTGATACCCCCTTGGATTTTGTTGAAGGTGGAATTTTCGAAGAGGATATTGTTTACCCTAGCGGTAGGATCACTTGGCTTGGGATCGGTATCGGTAGTCAAAAGCCCGTATCCGCCGATGCTGTCCACCACGGAGTTTCTGATGATGTATTGGTCGATTTCCACGGTACCGCGGATTCTGAGGATTCCCCTGAAAGTGCCGATTTCACAGTTGTCAAAAAGCAGCTCTCCCACCCGGATGCCACTGGCATTGGGATTGAACACGTAATCTCCAGTATAGTCGGCTCCCCTCAGCTCCAGGTCCACGAAGCGGATATGGTCGATCTGTGCTCCAGCCGCAATGTTCCAGTTGCCGGTGGTGTAGAGCTTGGCCTTGTCCGGACCAAATCCATAAGCTGCCCGAATGGTAATCGACTTGTTCAGGTCTTGGGAGGGAAGGTCATAGGTCATCCCCCTTTTTACCAGAATCGTAGCTCCATCCGCTGCCGTAGCCACGGCATCCGCTACGGCGGAGAGGCTGGTGTTTTCTCGCACGTCAATCACTCCCGGCGCATTGGGATCGATATCGGCGGGCAAAGTGGTGTAGGCGGCCCAGCCGCGAAGCACGTCGTCACTGTAGATTGCAATCTGATACTGGGTATCTGGCTCAAGGCCCGTCACGATCGTCTCCGCCACGTCCCCTTCTACCGGCTGCTCAGGCAGTAGCGGAGTGGTCAGCTTGAGGTCGTCTCCGGCAAATACTTTGGTACCAGTGACGGCAGCGCCAGCTTTGACCCAAGTCACCCGGGCAGCGATGTCAATCACGTCGTAAGTAGAAGGATCATTGATGATGCTTGGAAAACGCTGTGTACGGACATTTCCAAGATCGGAGGCCTTGCTGTCATATTGCGCATCTGCTGCTCGTGCGGTTGCACGTACTTGATACAGGGTATTCCAAAACAAGTCTTCCCCTACGAGGTTTTTGTCGACCACGACGTAGGCAGTATCGGTCTCTATCAGGTAATCCACAGTCTTAAACGTATCCCGGCTCACCTCCAGGGTGTAGGACACCGCCTGCCGGAGATTACCCATGTTGACGATGATCGTGTTGGCTTCGGAATAGAGCTCCTCGTTGAGCACCGGCCGAAACAGCCGAGTCTGCTCGTACACCATTTCGTCCTCCTTACAGGCAGTGAATCCGAGTATTCCGAACACAGCCAGCAGAAGGAGTCTGGAAATATTGATTTTTGATAGGTTCATTGTTGTTGCTTTTTGGCTTTTGGGATTAGAATCCATATCCGGTATTGTCAAGGGTACCTTGGCTATTGGCCACGGCGCTGGCCGGGATTGGGAAAATATACCGGACTACGCCTGGCTTAGGCCCTTCGATGTAGTTTGCCCAATCTTTGGTAATCCACTGCGAATAGGTATAAGTCTCATCATGCATACTGAGCAGGAAAGGCACCTGGTTCCAGCTGTCATCTGGTGGAGCAACCACCTTGGTGTTTGGGTTGAGGATGGTAAAGTCCCCTTTCTCGTCCAGCTTCCAGTACATGTAATCAGGCAGGTTGCCTGTGCCATTGTAGGCATCGTCGGCCATCTTCTTGAGCCCCTCAACAGTCTCCTCCATTTTCTGGGAATAGTTGCCCCATCGGATGAGCTCATACTTTCGGATCATTTCTCCGCCAAACTCCCAAGCCCTTTCGTCCACGATTGCTTCAAAGAAATCCTCCTTGCTGCCGGATACCGAGGTGACATAGGCATCGACCTTTTCTGACCAAAGAGATTCATTAAAGGCTCTTCTCCTTACCCGCTTCAGCTGCTCTTGCGCTGCATCAGTCGGTCCATTGAGTTCGTTTTCCGCTTCGGCAAACATCAGCAATACATCCGCATAGCGCAGCATGGGCCAGTTGATGCCGGTACCCTTTGCAGAGGATGCGCCTGGAGGGTTCTCCAGAAAGTGTCGGCTCCACTTGCCTTGGGCGATATTGGTCCGGTTGTTCACAAACTCCTCTTGAAAGCTTGAGTTCACCTTGTACAAGGCACAAGTGACATCCCTGCGGACATCCAATGTATCAAAGGAGAAATAGTAGGTCGGAGGAATCGCCATGTAGTTGTTGCCAGATCCGAAAGTATGGGCAGCGGTAGGGCCACCTTCCACCGTGATGCCAATATTCCAGGCTACGTCGCCATTTCCCAAGGCGAAAGGCACTTCGAAGAGCACGTCAGCATTCACTGGCGAGATAAACTTCGACTGGTTCAGGAACACCTGGCGGTAGTCTCTTGGCAGCTCACGGTCCTTGAGCTCGATGAGCTTCGCGGTGTAATCCCTGGCGATTTTGTAATAGTCCAGATAATCGGAAGCCCGCTCCATGGTCAGATCCTCCTTGAGGTAATAGCCCCCACGCTGCAATGCCAGACGAGCGATCATTCCCAGGGTATATTCCCTAGTGACCTGCTCGATGCCAAACGGAGTCTCATCCGCCCACATCATGTTTTCCTCCACCTCTATCATGTCATTGATGACCTCTGTGAGGATTACATTGCGGTCCGCCTTCGGCAAAAGGAAGTCCCCTCCGGCCACTGGCGCGAAGTCCACAAAAGGTACATCGCCCCAGTAGAAAGTCAGAATGCTAAACCAGTAGGCTTTAAGAGTTACCGCCTCACCCAACAGGTGGTTCATTGTTCTTCTCTCAACCGGATCCTCGGACTCCAGCTTGCCGCTGGCCTGAAGTCCTTCGATTGAGATATTGGCATCACGAATGGCCCGATAGGCATAAGTCCAGACGATCTCCAGATCCCGATTGCTCTCCAGGGCATTCAGATCCCAGATTTGGTAGCGGTCTCCTGTGCTCGTCCATCCGCTTTGGTGTTCGATATCGGTATTTCCCGCAAAGTTGTTGGAAAGTCGGCTACGAAAGGCATCCTGTCCGAAATGGCTATACACGGCGTTGACGCCTTTTCTTGCGTCATCCACATTGGAGTAGATGTAGTCCGCATCGAAAGTGGATAGCGACTCGGGCTCCAGAAAGTCGCTGCATGATACCGCCAAGAAGGAAGCCGCAGCCAATATGATTGATTTATATGCGCTTGATTTCATGGTTCTTGTTCCTTAGAATGTAACATTTAAGCCTACAGTGTAAGAGCGGCTTCTTGGGAAAGAAGAATAATCCACTCCAGGAGTCAAGGAAGCGTAGGAACTGCTTCTCGAGGTGCTTACTTCTGGGTCATAGCCAGAATAATCCGTCCAAATCGCCAGGTTGTTTCCCGTGCCATAGATCCGCAGCTGGGAGAGCCCGATCTTGGAGATCAGATCCGTGGGGAAAGAGTAGCCCAAAGTCAGGACGTTGAGTCGGATGAAGGATCCGTCCTCTACCGCCCAGTCGGAGATCACCGCTCCGGCGATGCCAAAGCTATTGTGCGACCACATGGTTTTGCCAGCGTTCATCTCATCCAACTGCTGCAAGTCTGTCACCACCTCACCCGCTGTGCCGGTGTAGCTTCCATCGACGTCGATGTAGGTGTAGCGATTGTCAGAGTTCATGGTGGTCAGCAAGTTCCCGTAGGTCACTCTTCGGAACTGGTTGTACTGGATCTTGCCAGTGTTGTACACCTGGTTTCCATATTGGTAGTTGAAGAACACCTGTGCGTCAAAGCCCTTGAAACGGGCATTCACGCCAAAACCACCCTGATTCTTGGGCAGCGCATTGCCGATTACTTTGCGGTCATCCGCATTGATGACTCCGTCGCCGTTGAGATCCTTCAGCTTCCAGTAGCCCGGACGGATGTTGGTATTGCCGACGGCTGCGCCGGAATTTGGCACGCCTTCCTTCAATAAATACTGTCCGGTGACGGCATTGTATTCTTGGAAGTCGTCCGCGGTATAGAATCCATCAGAGACATAGCCGTAGATATCGCCAAGTTTCCCTCCCACTCTCAGGTAGTAGTCGTTGATGTTGTTGAGGTCGGTGCTCGCCCAGTTGGACTGGAAGAAGCGCTCGTTGGTGCCGTCCAACTCCTCGATCTTGGCGACGTTGATGCCGGTGTTGAAGTTGATGGACAGGGAAAAGTCTCCCTTGTCGACCAGATAGGCTTGGATGCCGAGCTCCACGCCTTTGTTTGAGGTACTTCCGATGTTGTCCCACTGGGTACTGAAGCCCGTATTTGCCGGGATAGCTGATTGCAGGAGCAGATCTCGCGTGGTGTTGTAGTAGGCGTCAAAAGTACCAGCGATCTTGGCTTTCCACAGGGTAAAGTCCAAACCTATGTTTCTGTTGATGGTCGTCTCCCATACCAAATCCGGATTGTAGAGCACAGAGCTTGCCGGGGTGTAGTAGGCGTTGTCCACATTGCCAAACCCTGGCCCACGGTTGGTCGAGCCTTGGAAGAGGAATTGTGTTGCAGAAGCGTCGATTCGGTCATTTCCGGTTTCGCCTATACTCGCACGGAGCTTCAGCTCGTCAAACACCCTGGAGTCTTTCATGAAATTTTCCTCTGAAATCTTCCATCCCACGGCGACTGCCGGGAAAATACCGACTCTGTTTTCCTCCGAAAAGCGGGAGGAAGCATCCGATCTAACGGTTGCGGTGAGGAGATACCGGTCTTTGAATTGGTAGTTGGCTCTGCCAAAAAGGGAAAATCTATTGATGTCGGTATCGTCCGAAGTCTCGAACCGATCCACGCGTCCGAAAGTCATATTCGCAAAAAGCTCCTCGGGCGTGATGGAAAGCCTGAAATCCTCCGAGCGGACCATTTGATAGTTTCCACCGGTAGAGTACACTTCCTGGCCCAGCAATACGTCGAGACTATGATCTTTGCCCAGTCCATTCACCTTCCAGTTGACACTGTTCAGCCAGCGATAAGAATCGGAGTTGCGGTTAGTCTTCACACCCAGCGGCATGCTACCCCCATTGTTGAAAGATTCTCCAGTCAACGGGCCATAAAATCTGAGTTCCTCTCGGAAAGTCTTGGAAGAGTTGAAGGTGGACTTAAAATCCACACCTTTTGCGACCTTCCAGTTCAGGCCAATATTGAATACATAATCATTGTCGGTTCTTTTTCTCCAGTCCTGCTCGGCGAGTTCCACAGGACTCACCATGCTCAGCAAGAAAGACTGGTAGTCGTCCTCTGAGTTCACCTGGGTCAGGTCGATGTCCAGCTCGTCTGCGATCCCATTGGTAGGCCGGGTCTGAACCGCATCTTTGATGTTGATCTGGGCATTTCCGGAAGTCCCTGCACCGTCTACCACCGTATTGGTGATTCTGGCACCAGCATCCACACTCAACTTTTTGGACAGCTCTTGGTTCAACTTGAAATTGATCACGTTTCGCTGGTAACCGGAGTTTAACATCAAGCCCTCATCCGTATTGTTGGTCAAGCTGAGCATAATCTTGGTCTTGTCGGTTCCACCGGACACGGACAGGTTGTGGTATTGCGATAGCTTGGGATCTCCGAAAAGCTCGTCCTGCCAATCGGTAGTCGGCTTTTGCCTGTAGAGCTCCAAGTCATCGTACACACCAAAATACTTCTCAAACCGATCCACGTCTGACTGTGAGCGGAGCTTGGCGTACTCATAGTTTGCCATTACATACTCATAGGAGTCGAGTACTTTGTATTTCCTGTTTTTGGGAAGGCTCTTAAATTGGAAGAAGTTGTTGTAGGACACCGATACCCGGCCGCTTACCGGCGCTTTGGTGGTAACGACTATTACCCCGTTGGATGCCTGCGCACCGTAGATCGCTGTAGCCGCGGCATCTTTCAGTACCGAGATGCTCTCGATGTCGCTTGGCGGGATGTCCCGAATACTGCTGACAATAAAGCCATCCACCACATAGAGCGGCGCATTGTCCTGGGTGATGGAACCACCACCACGCACGCGGATGACGACTTCGGCGTCCGGCGATCCGTCAGTAGTCAACACGTTGACACCGGGAAGGCGACCGGTGATCGCCTGCGCCGCACTGGCGACGGGAATCTTGGCTAGCTCCCGACCCGACATGGATGCCACCGACCCAGTAAGGTCGGTACGCTTCACTGTGCCATACCCAAAATCTACGACCTCAACAGTCTCCAGCTGAGAGATATCCAACTGAAGCTCTACATCGACCTTCGTCCTTCCGGCTACAGGAATTTCCTGTGTGACCATGCCAATCATGGAATAAACCAGCGTCCCGTTGGGGTCACTGATTGTGAGTGTGTAGGAGCCATCGATGTCGGTCACGGTGCCGACAGTGGTTCCTTTGAGCAAAACGTATGCACCCGGCAATACTTCGCCCTCTTCACTGGTTACCACCCCGGAGACTTTCAGTTGCTGTGCGTCAGCCCAGCCTACAGAAATCCCCATCACGAGCAGAAGACCCAAAATGAGTTTGGTAAAATTCATTGCAAATTCTAGAGGTTATAGGTGTTTATTGAAATTGATTTCTACGGGAGTCCGGGGAGGACTAGGGGGTCTGCTGGAGTCAAGGAGAACTCCCACGCCAGAACAAGAAGAGGAGAGAAATAGGCATGTGTCTTTGGGTTTAATGTACATCCAACTTTTCCAAATTAGATGCTGATTTAGGCAATCGATTGCATTATAGTGACAAGTATGGAAACCGTCAAGATTTTTTTAATTTATTTCATAAAATTCCTCGAAATAGCCCAAATACGGGTTGGATATTCTTCAGATTCGAAGGAGCACAGGTTTTAGTATGGTATTTTCGACGCTTATCAAAAACAAATGCACAATCGATTACATGACTCTTTGTCAAGCTCAAAAAATCTCCTTTAGAAAGCTGGTGATCAGGTCTACCGTAGGTTCAAACCAAGACTGATATAGCCAAAACGGATGCGGGGTATCTGGAAACGTGTGGATTTCAACCGGAACCCCAGCCTTTCTCAGCTTTTCCGCAAGCTCATCTCGTCCGGCGTGGAAGCGGGGGTACTGGCTATTGATAAAAAGCATGGGAACCCAAGTCGGGTTCTTTAAGTACGCAGGGGAGGCCTCGTCCCAAATTTCGGGGATCTGGTCGTAGTAGCCCCCGAGCCACTCCGCGGCCACTTTCCCTTCCGCCGACTCGGGATGATGGAAAGCCAAGATGCCGTCCATATTGATGATCGCCTGTACCTTCGAACTCGCAGAAAGCTCATTTTGTCCTTCATGAATGGGCAGACTGGAAAGTCCCACCAAGGAGGCCAGCTGCGCACCGGCAGAGCTCCCGGAGATCGCCACCCGGCTGCTGTCCACGCCAAAGTCTGCCGCATGGACCTTAATCCAACGGATCGCCTCCTTCAGATCCTGCACGGCCGCTGGATATTGCGCCTCCGGCGAAAGCCTGTACTCCACCGGCACCGCAACAAACCCCAACTCCGCCAAGCGGATCGCCAGCGAGCGCTGAAGGACTTTGTCCCCTGACCGCCATCCTCCCCCGTGTATTAAGAGGATTGCGGGAAGTGGCTTTTCAATAATTTTCGGCTTGAAAACATCCAGCTTTAAGCTTCGCTTCCCGAGCCTTTTGTAGACCTGGTTTTCGAACAATTCAAGCCCCGACCCTAGAGTCAACTGCACTGGCATGATCTGGGGAAAGCTCTTCTTATCTTTTTCATAGGCGGCCTCAAGGTCAAAGGACGAGTCTTTTTCGTATCCAAACCAGCGATTGCCGAAAAAGTCCGCATCGCGTCCGAGACCAGAGAGCACGGCTGCCTTTTGATACTTTTCCAAGTCTTTTGGATCAAGCAAGTAGGTCCAGTCTGCCCGATTGTCCGGGTCTGATCCAGGCCCATGACTTTGCAGCTCCGCATAAAACACCGTGGACCTTGCTGCCTCCCGCCCCCAGTCATGCCATCCGACGGGAAGAATATGCCTGCCCATTTCTGTATTGACAAAGACAGTTTTGGCAAAATCACGCCATGGACGCCCCAAATAGACCTTTTCCACACCGTCGTCTGCAGTCAATTTACAATCCATAAAGACGTAGCCATGCTCCACCCAAGCGGAAGTGGATGCTGCAGTGATGTAGGAATCGGCCTTGGAATGGATGCGGCAGTTTTCGAAGAAGGCCGTCGCCGAACCAAAAATAAAGTCCGTTGACCCTTCGATGTAGCAATTTCTGTACAGCTGCCTTGATCCTTCGCCCGAAGCAAACATGGTGTCTTGATTGCCTAGAAAGCGGCAGTTTTCGAAGACCAAGCGGTCGCCTTCGGCATGGAGGGCCACGGCCTGCCCCACCGGCCCAGCGGTGTTTTGGATGGTAAGATTTTTAAAAGTCAGGTCACTGCCCAGCACTTGCAGCGTATAGGTCTCAAAGGTACCCATGTTGTCCTTGGCCGCATAATCGTCAAAGCTGATGATGGTATTATCGGGACTCTCTCCAAAAAAAGTCACATGCGTAATCTGACCTGAAATCACCAGCTTTTCTCGGTACATACCCGGCTTGATGTAGACGGATATCGGCTTGGGAAGGTACACGCGAATGGCTGTCACCGCCTCTGAAATAGTCCGAAAGTGCCCGCTTCCATCCTGGGCCACGACCAAGTCATGCTCGACTTTTCCCTTTAGCTTTTCTGCGTCCAATGCCTCGATCGGCTTTTGTTGCGCAAAAGAGATCGAAGTAGAAAAAGTCAAAAAAATCAACGAATAGAGGAAAATGGATTTCATAGGTTTTATCAAAACGAACTTAAGACAGAGAGTAAAACGATCAGAATACTTTTTGGAACAAATCCCCCTGTCCCCTTTAAAAAAGGGGGAGTCGGCCTCACACCGGCTTTCCTCAGAATACCCACGCAATAGTTTTTCAGCGTTACAATCAGAATTCGGCGTAAAGATCCGTTTTGCGTTCTTCGGTCTCTTGTGCTGAGCGAAGCCGAAGCGTCGGTCTTCCATCCCACGTGCACCCCAATCGAACTCAACTATACGAATTGCAAGATGTCTACCTAGCAGCTGCGGACTGTTGTCTGTTTAATACTCCAATCCCCTCATCCCCTCCAGCACCAACTTCGCAACTTGCTTCGCTCCTTCGGTCACAAAGTGTGTGTTGTCCTCCTTGCCCTCTGGATAGTTGGGGTACTGGCCCGGCTCTAGATTCATGAAGTAGTTTTTGGCGCAAAACTCTTCCC
>CAZTJM010000093.1:0-18268 GCA_964613865.1 uncultured Limnohabitans sp.
GGTTTTTCTTCATCTTGTGTGAATTTAGCAGACACACTTAATTGAACAGTCTCAAGGGAAGCGGATGATTCTTCACTTTTCTAAAAGCCACTATCTTTAATAAAATGTCACATGACCACCACCATCACCACGAATCCGGGAAGAACCTGAAGACGGCTTTTTTCCTGAATCTTGCTTTTACGCTCATCGAGCTGGTCGGAGGATGGTACGTGAACAGTGTCTCGATCGTGTCGGATGCGGTACATGATCTTGGGGACTCGCTTTCGCTGGGGACTTCTTGGTATCTGGACAATCTTTCGAAAAAGCAGGCGACCGATTCCTACTCCTTTGGCTATCGCCGGTTTTCCCTACTTGGAGCGGTGATCAATGCGATAGTGTTAATCTTGGGTTCGGTTTTCGTGATTCGAGAGGCTATCCTGCGACTCATGAGCCCAGAAGAGTCCGACGCGCAGGGTATGCTCTATTTTGCGCTCTTGGGAGTATCGGTAAATGGGTATGCTGCCTGGAAACTCAGTAAGGGGAAAACACTCAACGAGCGCGTGATTTCCTGGCACCTGGTCGAAGACGTGCTCGGTTGGGTGGCTGTGTTGATTGTCTCGGGCGTGCTGCTTTACTACCCAAATCCCTACCTTGATCCGGGCCTATCGCTGTTGATATCGGTGTACATCCTCTGGAATGTGGCCAAAAGACTCCAGGAGACCGTCTTTCTCTTTCTTCAAGGACAGCCAGCAGATGTGGATAAATCAGGCATAGAAGCCGAAATCCGCAAAATCCCATTTGTAGAATCCACCCATCACACCCATATTTGGTCTCTCGATGGCGAGCACCACGTCTTTACCACCCATGTGAAGCTCAAGCCCATTTCTTCTTTAGATGATTTGCTTGCGGTTAAAAATGAACTCAAGCGCATCATGAAGAAGCATCCTTTTGAGCACTACACCATCGAAACGGAAATCGATCGGGAAGACTGCGTTCTGCTCAAGGGAGGGCAACACTCAGGGCACTGACACGAAAATATTTCACTTGATAAAGCCGGTGTAGGACATGGGATCCTTGCTGTTGCTGGTAATCCTGAGAGAGGCATTTCCGGAAGTCTGGATCGTGAGAAATATCGATCGGACGTCGTTGGACTCCTTGGGTTCGATCGTAATATCCCAGCCTCCTTTTTTTCGGGGTTTTACACCATAGTCATATTCGGAAAAGTCGAATTTTAGCCCAACGTCGGTACTTCCCGGAGTACCTTGATATGACCTGCCAAAGAAGGGTAGGTTTCCAGATACCTTTTCTGGACTTACTTCCAGTGTGTAGCCGGGGTCTAGCTGGATCATCCTTCCCCGCATACCCGAAGCTTGCCGCCCTTCAAACACGAAGGTTTTGGTGTCTACAGCTTCCTGCAATTTTTCAGGATCGTTTTGCTGCGCTATGGCTGCTGTGCTCAGCATGAGACAAAAAAGGAGGAGGTACGCAAGCTTATTCATATGTCTGCGGAGTTTGATAGGAGCTTTAATTTAGCGAGATTTTATCAAAATTGGATTTCTCGAAAATCATTGACGACGGATTCCAAAAAGCGCCGGGTGGTCCTAAGTTTTCATCGATTTCCCTGAATTCAAAACTGATTTTCGTCATGATTTTTGGCGGATGCTCAGTATACATTTGGTTTGGTCAACATTGTTTATAGCCAACAAAAACTACACGACGCTTATGAGACACGCACTTCTATTGGGATTTGGTCTTACATTTTTCTTGGGAGCTGCACAGGCTCAGGTCTTTTCCAACCGGGAAGTGGGCGAAAAAAATGAACGGATCATAGACAGTGTCAAAATGGCGGAATATCCCTACGCCTTGCCCATTTTGGGGGACAAGGCGGTAGGCTTGGGGTTCGAGCTGCCGTATTCGGCGGGTCTGAGCGTGCAATATTTTTGGCAGGAGTCCGATCTGATCATCGATAACATGTCCATAGGCTTTAACGGAAGCCAGATGGTAAATGTAGACGAGATTGTGCGCTTTGATGTCGCCAGGGCGAAAGCGAGCTCCCTCACCGTAAGGCCTGACGTGTGGTTGTTTCCCTTTCTCAACGTGTATGGGATTTTGGGAAAGTCCCAAGCTTCAACCGAGGTTGGATTTGGAGTCTATCTGCCAGACGGGGAAAATGATTTCAGCGAGGTACTATCGGCCAGCACCTTGGTGGAGTTCAACGCGACCAGTTTCGGGCTTGGTATGACGCCCACGGTTGGTGTTGCGGGTGGGTTTATCGCCTTGGATATGAATGTGGCCTGGACAGATGTGCCCCAATTGAACAAACCCGCAAAGACCTTTGTCTTTGGACCCAGGTTTGGGAAGCGGTTTGATCTGAAGAAACCTGAGCAGAATATCGCCGTTTGGGTCGGGGGATTTCGTGTGAAGCTCAATTCGGAGACGGTTGGTTCCATTGCCCTCGATGAAGTATTTGATACTTCAGCTTGGGGATCTCGGGTGGACGAGGGCATGGAAAAGGTGGAGAATGCCCAGACTAGCGTAGATGACTGGTGGAACGGGCTGAGCCAAGCGCAACAAAACAACCCGATAAACAAAGCCAAGTACAACAAGGCAAACCAGATTTTGGGTACGGCGAGTGAGTTTTTGGTTGCCGCGGACGGCGCCCTAAGTAACGTCGCCAATTCCACGGTTCAATATTCTATGGACAAACGTCCGGCTGACATGTGGAACTTTATCGTGGGAAGCCAGTTTCAGATCAACAAGCACCTGATGCTGCGGGCTGAGTATGGTTTTCTGAGTTCTAGGGTTCAATTTATCGGTGGCTTGCAGTATAGGTTCGGTCTATAGTTTTTCCTTGGGGGAAAGAAGTTACACTCAGCACAAAAAAAGAGGCTGTCCGATATGGGCAGCCTCTATAAATTTAAGTGGGGAATGACTAATCCACTACGGCAGTGTTCACTGTCGGTGCCTCCTTAGTCCAAGAGCTCACGTCGAGTTTTCGCGGAGTGGGCAGGAACTCATCCAAGGTATTTCCGTCATATACTCGGCCATTTTTCACCACATGGGTGATAGTATTTGTGTTTCGGATGTTTTCCAGGGGATTTTTGTCCATGATTACGAGATCGGCTAGCTTTCCTACTTCGATGCTGCCCAGATCCTGATCCAAGCCCAAAGCTTCGGCACCGAGGATGGTGGCTGTTTTCATAGCATCGAGGTTGCTCATTCCTCCGCTGGCGACAGACCAAAGTTCCCAATGGTAGCCCAAGCCCTGCAACTGACCGTGGGATCCAATGCCAGCAAGTCCACCCTGGGATACTACCGAGTTGACGCCTTTTGCATGTTTCTGGAAGACGTGGTCTTCCGGAGCAAACCAGCCGCCTAAGCTTCCTACACGCCGTCTGGCTTTGGAGTTCATCTCGTTGTACGGAGTGAAGCGGTTCAGTTTAGGATCGTGGAGCGGGCTTTCGGTGGTGTAGTAGAAATTCTCCGCCCACGGACCTCCATAGGCCACCAAGAGAGTCGGCGTATAGGCCATCTTGCTCTCTGCGATGGTCTGCGTCACATCGCTATAAAGAGGATAAATTGGAATGGCATGCTCATGCCCAGGATAGCCATCAAACAGCTGGGTCATATTTAGCTTAAAATCCAAACCGCCCTCAGTCGTAGGCATCAGCTTTTGTTCATTGGCAGCCATGATCACCCATTGGCGGTGTTGGCGATTGCCTACCAGGTACATTTTGATGTATTGGGTGTTGTAATACTTGCTGTACTGCTTGAGGACATTCTTGGTCTGGTCCAGGGACTTCATGTTGTACATCCAGTATCCGACACCTGGCCCAGTCGAGTAGACGCGCGGACCAGGCACCATGCCCGCTTCCACCATATCTCCATAGGTGAGGACATCAGTGGTAGCGGTTTGGGGATCTCGGGTTGTAGTTACGCCATAGGCGAGATTTGCAGCGTAGATCCACACGGTGTTCTTGTGCAGCCCCCAGGTCGGCCACATGTGCGCATGGGTATCGACAAAGCCCGGCGTGATCGTTTTTCCGGAAGCATCGATGACTTTTGCGTTTCCAGCGTCCAGGGATCCGGTGGGACCGACAGCCTTGATACGGTTGTTTTCAATGAGGATATCTCCGTTTTCGATGACCTCGGCACCCTTCATGGTGACGACTCTGGCATTTTTCAGGAGGATGCTTCCATTCGGGATGTCCTTGGCAAAATACACCTTGACCTGCTTTTCGTCGGGCTTGTAGGTTTCCTTTTCTTTGAGCTGAGCCTTGTAAACGCTATCCGCCTTGAATTTTTCTTTGTCGGCTTTGAAGAGTGAGTCGATTCGTTTCTTGTCTGCTTTGGCCAAGGAGTCCGCAAGTTTTACCGCATCCTCGCCCTTGGCTTTCAGGCTCGCCACACTGTCCGCATCGGCGAGGGTCTTGGCTTTTTTGGCCGCCTTCACAGAATCTTCTACAAACTGCGCTCGGTCAATGTCATAAACCCAATGGCCATTTCCCAGTGACCAGTGAACCTTTTTACCATCAGCCTCCCATGCGGGCCATTCCCCGCCGATCTCGGTCAGTTGGCGTGAAGGGAAATTGCTGCTTGAGGGATCTGCTACGTTGATGGTCGGCACCTTGCCGGCTGTGGGGATAGTCACCACGTACACGTTGTTGTTGACTTGTGCCAAAGCCTTATTCCCGACTGGCGCCATATAAATGGTGCTGGCGCTGGCAGGCATCATCTGTGGCTCGCGGGAGTTGGATCCATCCGGAAGCATGCAATAGTTGACAGCATCGGCATTCAAAATAGGCTTACCCATCACGTAGCGTACGGTGGAGGCTTCTTCCAAGCTCGCGTGTTCGTGGTCCGAATGGGGATCGGCAGCAGAGCCAAAGGGCGTAATGCCCGTGATTTTGGCGTAGACTTTTTCATCAGTTCCATCCCACTTCACGCTGAGAAGCGCTCCGCCTGGACCGTTTAGGAATATTCTGGAAGTGTCTTGGGTGAAGTGCGGATTCCCATAGTTCCCCGCGTCCATGATTTTTCTAAACGATCCGCCCGATGCCGGTATCCAGGCCAATATCGCCTCTGCCCCACTTATTCCAGGCCCTTCTGACTCCTGTAGCAAACGGTTAGATCCCTTATAAACGACGATTTTATTGTTGGGTCCCCAGATTGGAGAATAATATAGGGAGGATTCTGAGGTCAATTGGGTGACCGACCCCCGACCTGCAAGAGATGCCTTGTAGAGATGTCCCCCGTTTTTTTCCTCCCAACTCGTAAATACCAGCTGGGTACCATCCGGACTCCAAGATGGCATGGCTTCGGTAAATTCATTCGTTGTGACACGCTTCGGAGTTCCGTCTGGATAATCCATCACATAGAGTCTATTCAAAGCCGTAAAGGCTAGTTTTTTTCCGTCCGGCGAAGGGACGGCATCCCGGATTTGCGTTGCAAGCTTTGCAGTGGTGTCTTTGATTTCGTAGTTGAAAAAAAGCCGTGGGCCCATGGCCAGCTTGACGTCAGCTTCAAATGGTATCTCCACGGCGCCGGTGCCGTCAACGGAAAGCTTCCAGATTTTTCCACCGTAGGAAGCGATAATGTTTTTGCTGTCTGGAGTGAAGGCCATGGCCGGAAGTACCCCTTGCGGTGCAATGGATTCCTGTTCGTCACGCTGCACAGGATAGGCTAGCCATTTTTCGTCACCAGTTTTGAGATCTCTGAGGACCAAACCGGTCTTGTCTTCCCAGCGGGAGCCGTACACCAGCCATTGTCCGTCCTTGCTTAGCGTCGGCGTGAAGGCAGAACCATATCTGGAGGTAATGGTGCTCAGCTCTCCTTTTTCAAAGTCATAAGTGCCTATTTGGTACTGAGGTAAAAGCGCATTATAGTTCCAAGACCCGAACCTTTGGGAGAAATAGATTTTTTTGCCGTCAGGACTTACGAATGGGTCGATGGTTTTCATCGAGGTTGGATTTTCGTTCAGTTGGATTCCCCCACCGCCATCTTTGTGATACATCCATAGTTTTGAGATTCTGCGGCCCTTCGAGACGATGATGTATTCTCCGTCCGGGGTCCAGTGAGCTCCAGGGACGTCACCGTTTTTGTCCTTTGTGACTTGGACCGTGTCCTTTTTGACCTGGTCGATATACCATAAGTTATCGCTGCCTGCTCGGTCGGAGGTAAACAGGATTTTGTTTCCGTCAGGAGAAAATCTTGGATGGGTTTCGTAGGCGATTCCGGTGGTGATGGGTGTAGCTTTACCTCCTTCGATAGGAAGGGTGTAGATGTCGCCCATGAGGTCAAAGGCTATCGTTTTGCCATCGGGACTCACATCAACACTCATCCAGGTGCCTTCTTTTGCGGTGAACTTGACTTCGCGCTCCGGTTTCAGGGGAAGATCCTTGAATTTGGGGTAGTTCAGGCTGTCTTTTTTCGAGCTATCGGCCTTTGCGTTTGACTCCCGATTGAGGGGGAAGAGCTCTCCTCCTGGTCTGGGAACCAAAGCTGCGAAACTGACCGAAATGCCGAGAGCGACTAAAAGCGCGGGTTGGGTAAGTTTTCTCATATGATTAGGATTTGGACGATTAATCTACTGGGAATCTTTGGTTTTTTGCAATATCTCCCAGTCACTGGGTGAAAATCGATCGAATTCGGACGTTTCCCGAAATTATATTCGTTTCAGCGACATTGGGACATGGTTGTTGTGAACGGCCCGTCCTGCTCGTTTTCGGGATCAATGAAAAAGCAGTTAATGCGATTCACCTCTAGTTGCCAGAACTGTGATTTTGCTAACGCTCTAAAAGTGATTTTCACGGTGGGTTTGGCGCACTTGCAACGCTAAAATGACCCGATCACGGTGGGGCGAAAAAAAAGGGTTCAACCCAATACTTCAAAAACGGTCACTGGGTTGGCCTTGTTTTTCAGCTTCATTTCCCCGACGACTTGGACCTCAAACGTCTCCTTGATCTTTTCGGCACAACGGTCTAGAATAAGAATTTGGTTTGGACCCGCTGCATTCTGTAGCCGGGAGGCGATATTCACTGCATCGCCTATGACCGTATAATCGAGGCGCTTGAGGGACTTTGACCCAATATTACCGGATACCATTTCACCGGAATTGATGCCAATAGATACTTGGGGGCGGAAATGGGTCTCCGCCGAATACTCGGGTATGGCTTCCATCTTTTTTCTGATAGCGAGACAGGCGTTCACCGCTCGGATAAGATGATCAGAGCCTTGGAATACTGCCATGACTGCGTCCCCGATAAACTTATCCACACTGCCTTTTTGGTCGATGATCTCCCGCACCATCAGATCAAAATATTCGTTGAGCAGTCCCACGACGGTATTGGGTTCTTCGTTTTCGGATATTCTCGTAAAACCTACCAGATCGATGAATGCGACGGACGCTTCGATCGTTTCATTTTCCATTAGGGCCGACTCGATCTCTTTTCCTCCCATAAAATTCAAGACCGTCTCATCCACATACATTCTCAGGATATTGTTTTCCCTCATGGCTTGCAGTGTTCCTTTGATCTGGTTGATGTAGCCAAGGGTTTTTTCTATGGTTATTTCGAGATCCTGAAAATCCACCGGCTTGGTCACAAAGTCGAAAGCGCCTAAATTCATGGCCTTGCGGATATTTTCCATATCCCCATAGGCAGAGATGATGATAGTCTTTACCAGTGGGTTTTTTTCCTTGGTGTTGGACAGTAGTGTGAGACCATCCATCACGGGCATGTTGATGTCGCTCAGGATCATGTCCACATCCGGATTGTCCCGGAGTGTGTCCATCGCCAGTTGGCCATTGAGCGCAAATAGCATTTCGTACTCTCCGGCTCGGATTTTTTGTCGATACTTCTGTCGGAAAAGCATCTCCAAATCCTCTTCGTCATCGACTACCAGAATTTTCGCCATCTTATCGGTTTGTTAACAATTCAGCGATTTCGTTTTTCAGGGAGTCAAAGTCAACGGGCTTGGTAAAAAATCCTTTTGCTCCAGAATTGATTGCTTTGTTGTAGTTTTCTCTGTCTCCGTAGGCCGAAATCATGCTTACTAATATATGGGGAAATTTGCTTTTGATCTTTGACAAAAGTTCTAGGCCATTCATTCCTGGCATGTTGATGTCCGAAAATACGTAGACAATCTCGGGGTTACCAGAATTTCCCAATACATCCAAGGCTTGCTCGCCAGAAAAGGCAAATTCCACCTCGAGCAGATTGGATTTGATCTCTCGCCTGAATTTTTGAAGGAACATGATTTCGACATCCTGTTCATCATCCACAATCAAAATCTTCATTGTAAAAAAAGTTAAGTTAATACGCTAGGTAGTAAAGTTCTGAGCCCTTTGAAATTCAGGCCAATATCCCTCTGAGACTACGCCCGATAGCGTTGCCAGAAAGCAAACGACCAAAGCGCGATGTGCTAGGCCTATCCAATCCCAAATAGCGCTCCGTGCAATCCGTCATTTCAATATTCGGTGATAGACTTGGATATTTCTTTCTTCGAATCAGATACCGACAGTTGCCCACCGAAAACAGGGTCAGGGCACTAATTTAACTTTATATCCCGATCCTTCCGCATATTAATTTGCTGTATGAAATCCAAAAATTGTTTTTTGCACAATACATCCTTCGATCGGTAAAGCGAGAGTTATTTGCCACTGGTGAGCGCGGCAATCTCCAACTTCAATTTTTCGAAATCGACAGGTTTCGTAAAAAAGCCTTTGGCACCGGAGTTCATTGCTTTGTCGTAGTTCTCTTGGTCTCCATAGGCTGAAATCATGCTCACTTGAATTGCTGGAAACCGGGATTTGATTTCTTCCAACAATTCCAGTCCACTCATTCCTGGCATATTGATGTCGGAGAATACGTACACAAACTTTGGCGGATCTTCGCTATTGAGAAGGTCAAGCGCTTCTTGTCCTGAAAAGGCAAAGGCGAGTTCCAGGTGGCCACTTTTGATTTCTTTCCTGAACTTCTGACGAAAAAGATCTTCCACGTCTCGCTCATCGTCTACAAATAGAATTTTCATGGGGTTGGTTGGTTTTCTTTTGCCCGCCCAAGGGCTTCGGTCAGTTGTTTTCCAAACTCTGCTAGGCTGAGCCGGACAGCTTAATCTGCTTGGGATTTATTCGGTTGATTTTGGCAGTAGAATACTAAAGCACGTGAATTTTCCTTCCTCGGATTTTATTTCCAGAGTTCCCTCATGGGACTTGATGATGTCGTGGGTAATGCTGAGTCCCAATCCGGTTCCTTCTGTACCCTTTTTCGTGGTAAAAAAAGGCATCAGCAGCTTATCCCGAATCTGATCGGGAACCCCAGGTCCATTGTCCTCGACTTCGATCAGGACCTTGTCTCCAAGATCACGGGTGCGTATTTCCACTTTGGCTTTGTATTCCGGATTCTTGGCGGATAGCTTTTCCCTCATCGCATCAAAGGCATTCTTGACCAAATTGAGGATCACTCGGCTGAAATCTTCCGAATTGAGTTTGATCTTTGGCAGGTTTTCATCCAAGGATAGCTGTATATCCACATTGATAGGATTGGGATTGGCACGCATGCCGTGAAAGGCAAGATTGGAATACTCCCGGATAAGTGCGTTCAGATCGGTGGGATCCATGGTGCCGGTGCCGCCACGGGAGTGCATCAGCATGGATCTGACGATGCTGTCGGCACGGGAGCCGTGGTGTCGGATTTTGCCAAGGTTGGATTTGATGTTTTCCAGCAAGTCGAGGATGTTTTCCTTTTCGGGGCTGTCCGGGATTTTTGGCATTTCCTCGCTGATTTCGTGGAGGAAGTCTGCGCTGAGCTCTGAGAAGTTGTTGACAAAGTTGAGCGGGTTTTTGATCTCGTGAGCAATGCCCGCAGTGAGCTGGCCAAGCGACGCAAGTTTTTCTTGCTGGATGAGTTGCTCTTGGGTAGCCCTAAGATGATCCAAGGCGTGTTGGAGTTCTTCTTTTTGGCTGAGGATTTCGGAAGTTCTTTCCGCCACCAGGAGTTCTAGCTGGCTTTTCTGCTCTTCAGTCTGGCGAAGTTGCCTTTCCTGTTCTTTGGTGATGATGCGTTCGATTTCGATCTCTTTCATCTGCTTCCGATGGTTGAGCCACATGGTCACTGCCCAGATAAAAGCGAATACACCGGCTGCATCGAGGTATTTTTCAACGATTCCGAAAATCGCGGGACTGATGGTTCTTATCAGATACTCCAGCAATTTGACGCCTACGATGGGCAGGGGAGTAATGGCAAGAGTCTTCAGGTAGACCAGCTCGGGGGTATTCAGCATCAGATAGATGACAGCCCCCACTAGCACAAAGGACAGTAGTTCAAAGAGAATCTCGGGAGGAGCATTGGAGATGCCCAAAGCGATGAGCACTCCTGCGGCGATCATGCCATACTTGAAGTACCGATGGAGGCCCTCCGGAAATTCCTGTGCACCGGAGCTTTTCTTCAGGTAGTAGAGTAGGGAAAGTGAGATCAGGTTGATCAGGATCATAGTACTCGACGGCGTTTCTTAAGGTTGGGCGGAAAAGTGTTCGACAAAAAGAGTTCTAGCTTCGTAGGATTTCACCGATTTCCCTCCTCAGGGATTCGAAATCAACGGGCTTTGTATAAAATCCCCTTGCGCCAGACCTAATCGCTTTCCGGTAATTGTCGGCATCGCCATAGGCTGAAATCATGTTGACGCGTAGCTGCGGGAAGCGGTCTTTGATGATGTCAAGCATCTCCAGTCCACTCATCCCGGGCATGTTGATGTCGGAGAAAACGCTGGCTACTTGGGGTGGATTGTTTTTTTCCAAAATTTCAAGGGCCTCCTTTCCGGAAAAAGCAAACAGCAACTCCAAGCCTTCGTTTCGGATTTCTTTGCGGAATTTCTGGCGAAAAAGAGCTTCCACATCTCGCTCATCGTCTACTACAAGGATTTTCATAGGGTAAAAGTTAGGTTTTTTAAACCGGTAAAAAAACGGTGAACGTGGTAAACTCATCGGGCACCGACTTGACATCCAGTTCGCCGCCGTGCGCTTTCACTATATCGTAGCTAAGAGACAGGCCCAATCCCGTGCCATGACCGGCGGGCTTAGTAGTAAAAAATGGCTGAAAGATTTTGCCGATGATTGACTGAGGAATGCCGGGACCATTGTCAGTCACCGAGATCTTCAGCCATTCCTTCGACTTGCCATCCTTTTCGATTTTTGCGGTGACCTTTACTTTTGGCTTTACTTCCGGGTTTTCCCTCCTGAAGTCCGGATTCGCGCAGGCATAAAATGCGTTGTTGCACAAGTTGAGCAATAATCTGGAAATATCCTGCGGCACGAGATTGACCTGGGGAAGGTCGGCCTGTAGTTCAGTGTCAAAGTCTGCACTAAAGGTCTTGTCCCGAGCCCTCATCCCGTGGAAGGATAGGCGGAGGCATTCGTGGATCAGGTTTTTGACGTCTGTTTGGACTTTCTCTCCGGTGCTGGCCCTGCTGTGTTCCAGCATGCCTTTGACGATTGAGTCCGCCCTTTTGCCGTGCTGGTTGATCTTGTGCAGATTGACCTGGATGTCTGAGAGGATTTCGTCCAGGAGCTGCGGGTCTTGTTCTTCGGGTTTTTTGGCACGTTCCTGCTGGATCTCTTGGATCAGCTCGGTGCTGAGCTCGGAAAAGTTGGTCACGAAGTTCAGCGGGTTCTGGATCTCGTGGGCAATGCCCGCGGTTAGTTCGCCGAGAGATGCCATTTTTTCGGCTTGGATGAGTTGTGCTTGTGCCGCCTTCAGCTGACTTAGCGCTTTCTCAAGCGCCTCGTTTTTGGAGGCAATTTCGTTGGTTTTCTCTTGAAGTGCATGATAGGCCTTGTCCAGGTTCTTTTTGTTTCGGAACTCCACAAATAGAACTATCAGGAAAGCAACCAATCCAGCGCAGGCGGAGAAAATGACCCATCGCTGCCGAAGGCTCGCTCTCTCATATTCCATCGCCCTTTTTGAAAACTCGTACTCCGCCTCCAAGGAGGCGGTAAGGCGCTCGGAATGGGAAGTGTTGATGCTGTCGTTGTATGACTTGAAAAGCTGAAAACTTTTGAGTGCTTCCTCAAAATTCCCCTGCTCTTCGTAGATCCTCGAAAGCAATTCATTTGCGTTTCGCATGAGCATGGGCTGGGCCATCGTTTCGGCCTGTGCCAAGCCTTGTTTTCCAAGGTCCAAAGCCTCCTCAGCCTTGCCATTTTTATAGTAAAGGCCTGCCAAGCCGATTAATGAATGCGCATAGGGCACCCCGTAGCCATTGGCCTGGGACATCGAGATGGACTGGAGGTAAAGCTGCTCTGCTTTTTCCGTGCTGTCGAGTTCGGAATAGATGTCGGCAAGTGTTCGTGAGGTCATTTCGATGAACTCGGGGCTTTCCAATTCCATGGCAGACTGGTAGGCGATTTTGAGATTTTTCAGCGCTTCCATCGGCCTCTTTTGCTTGAGCTCCACATCGCCGATATTGTTGTAGGCAAGAATTACCCTGCCTTGGTTTCCGACGGCTTGGTAGATGGCCAGCATTTCCCGGTATTTTTCTTTGGCATCGTCCAGCTTGTCCAGCTCGAAATAGATGAGGGCGATGTTGTTGAGTGCTGCCGCTTTGACATTGACGTTTTTGGTTTGATCGGCTCCTTTTATGGCTTCATAAAACGTATTCAGTGCTTCGGCATAGTTGCCGAGATTATAGTTTACCAGTCCGATATTGTTCAGGATGCCCGGAACGAGAACTTCATCTTCCAAGCCTTTGGCAATTTCCAATGCACTAGTATAGTAGTCGATAGAACCAATGAAATCACCTTTGTTTTGAAGAGCATTTCCGTAGATTTTCAGCGCTTCGGCCTCCCCCGTTTTATAGTTTGCCTCGCGGCAAAGCTGGAGCTGAATATCAAGAAAGCGAATCGCGCTGTCTGGACTGCTCTCTGCCAAAATAAACCCAAGCTCATTGCCCTTGTTGAGATAGGCTGTGTCCGAGGCATAGCCTGGCACTCTTTCCAATCTGTCCATATCCGCTTTCAAGCTTTCTGCCGTTTGGGAATGGCCAGGAAGATAAGGCAGCAGATAGGCGCAAATTGCAAAAACAGCGATAGCCTGTCTCATACACCTCAGATCTCCAATGGAATGCTTCATGGCTTGATAGAAATTGTTTTCAGGTCCTAAGGGCACTGTTTGACCATATTAATAAGCAATATAATTTGGATTTATATTCAAAAAAATTATATTTAGCATATAAAATTTGCATTTTATGTATCTACATACCCCAATTTCCCACGTAAGAGCTGATTTCGCGAAGCTTTTTTTTCTAGCGGCGATGGTTATTGCCACGGATTCAGAGGATGAGGAAGAAAACCAAGACGATTCCCCAGCTGAGGAGGAATCAAACGTGGAGGAGCCTTCTGAAGGCGAGACCCGAGGTGGCGGAGATTCTTCATCATTTTCGGTCGATCCAGCGAGAACGGACTTGGTCGATCCCGCAAGGACAAGACGTGTGGATCCAGCACGTACCAGGTAGGATCTATATTTAGAAGACGCCTCCATTACCGTCCCTTCGAGGAGGGTTGGTTTTGGGTTTTTTACCAACTAAGCTTAGAAAAGCGACTTGTTTTTTGCCGCTTCTCCTATTTTTTTAAGTACCGAGTGAGCGTGACCAAGTCCAAGACTTGGTTTGCCAGCCAGATCGTACATGGCAAATATTTTTCCCTATTCTCCAACTAGTTTCAATAGGAAATTTTTCCCACAAAATCTGCCTGATATCGTTATTGCAGAATTAATGTTTATATTAAATACACTATGCCTGTATTTAATTCTGAGTTTTTAAGATTATAGTAACCCAAGATAACTATGAAACCGACTGATGTCCGGAATCCGGAATATTACCACAAGGTGGTAGACTGCCAGTACGCCTGTCCGGCACATACTCCCGTGCCGGAATACATCCGACTGATAGCAGCGGAGAAATACACGGAGGCCTATATGATCAATTGGGAGTCCAATGTTTTTCCCGGCATTTTGGGGCGCACCTGTGACCGGCCCTGTGAGCCCGCCTGTAGAAGGGTCAGAGTAGAAGAAGAGCCGGTTGCCATCTGTAGGCTGAAGAGAGTTGCCGCAGATCAGAAAGGTGAGGTCAGGCAATTGATGCCGCAGGCCCCGTTTCCGAAAAATGGCAAAAAGGTGGCGTTGATTGGGGGTGGGCCCGCCTCCCTTACCGTTGCCAGGGACTTGGCGCCCCTGGGCTATGAGATTCACTTGTTTGACGAGCAGATTGCTGGAGGAGGGATGATGCGAAGCCAGATTCCTTCTTTTCGCCTTCCTGAGAAGGTATTGAACGAAGAAGTGGACTATATCCTGGACATGGGAATTCATACCCAATTTTTAACCTATGTGAGCAGCCTACGGGAAGTGCTGGATAAAGAGTACGATGCGGTTTTCGTAGGTACCGGAGCTCCTAGAGGAAAGGATCTGCCAAAGCTCCCCGGTCGTCAGGAAGGAGCCGCATCCATCCATATCGGGATCGAATGGCTTGCGAGTGTGGCCTTTGAGCATACCAAATCCATTTCCAAAAGAGTCATCGTCCTAGGTGGGGGTAATACAGCCATGGATTGCTGCAGGACCGCCCGGAGATTGGGGGGGAAAAGTGTCAAAGTGGTTGTAAGGAGCCCTTTTGCCGAGATGAAGGCCTCTCCTTGGGAAAAGGAGGATGCTATGCACGAAGACATCGAGATTTTTGACAACCATGTGCCGGTCAGTTTCGAACTGAAAGACGGAGTGCTTGTAGGAATGAAGTTCCAGAAAGTGCGTGCAGTCTATGACGAAAAGGGAAAAAGACAGCTACTTCCTACCGGCGAGCCGGATGTGTTTATAGAAGCGGACGAAGTCCTGATAGCGATAGGCCAGCAAAACAGTTTTCCCTGGATCGAGCGTGACTTGGGTTTGGATTTTGATGAATGGGATATGCCTGTGGTCGACAGGAAGACTTTTCAATCGACTCACCCCCAAGTTTTTTTTGGAGGAGACGCGGCTTTTGGCCCCGAGAATGTCATCACTGCAGTCGCCCATGGCCATCAGGCAGCCGTTTCCATCCATCTGTTTTGCCAAGGAAAGGATCTAATGGATCGGCCCGATCCTTTTACCAATTTAGTGAGCCAGAAAATGGGAATCCATGAATGGAGCTATGACAGCCAGATCGCGGCAGACCATCGCTATCTCGTGCCCCAAGCCAAAAAATCCATCACCTTGAAGGATCGCAAGCAAGAAGTTGAGTTGGGATTTGAAGTCCAAACAGCTCAAAAAGAAACCCAACGATGCCTCAACTGCGATGTCCAGACAGTATTCACGGAGGATAGGTGCATAGAATGTGATGCCTGCATGGACGTTTGCCCCACCTCCTGCATCACATTTACAGTAAACGAGGACGAAAGCCAACTCCGGAAGAGCTTGTTGGTTCCCGCGGAGAATCTTACCCAAGACCTTTTGGTCTCCGAAACCCTAAAAACCGGGCGTGTGATGGTGAAAGACGAAGACGTTTGTCTCCACTGCGGACTTTGCGCCGAGCGCTGCCCGACGTCCGCTTGGGACATGCAGCGTTATTTCTATAGTGTGACCAAAGCCTACCAGATGCCCGCACCATTCCCAGCCCTCAAAAAATGAACAATCGTATCAATGATTTTATCGTCCGTTTTGCCAATGTAAACGGGACAGGATCAGCCAGCGCCAACTTTCTGTTTGCCAAGACTGTCTTTAGAATGGGTATTCCTGTCACCCCAAAAAACATCTTTCCTTCCAACATTCAAGGCCTACCGACTTGGTATGAGGTGAGAGTCAGCGAAAAAGGCTATCTGGGACGGCGAGAGGGGATAGATTTGCTTGTCTGTGTCAATCCCCAAAGCATGGCCAAGGATGTGTTGAGCGTAAAGGAAGGCGGATATTTCATTTTTGACAGCACCAAAAAGCTCAACCCCGAGTATCGCCGGGAAGGGATCCACTACCTCGGCATTCCGATGATGGAGATGGCCAACGCCGCTTTTGATGATCCGCGCAAAAGACAGCTTTTGAAAAATATCATCTACGTCGGAGCGCTAGCAAAACTGCTGGCCATGGATGAATCGATTATCCGCCAGCTGATCGAAGAGCAGTTTGAGGGTAAAAAATCCCTCATCGAGGCCAATTTCAAAGCCCTCAGCTTGGGAATCGATTATGTGGAAAAGCACTACGAATACCCTCTTTCCTTCAAACTCGAAAAAAGAGAGCTGTTGGGAGAAAAGATTCTGGTAGATGGAAATACCGCATGCGGTCTGGGTGCAGTCTACGGAGGTGCCACGGTAATGGCATGGTATCCGATCACCCCTTCCACCTCGGTGGCTGAGGCTTACGAGAATTTTTGCAAGCAGTATAGAAAGACCGAGGGGGGTGAAAACAACTTTGCGATCGTCCAAGCGGAAGATGAGCTGGCAGCGATGGGGATGGTCATCGGCGCAAACTGGAATGGAGCCCGGGCGTTCACCGCGACTTCGGGTCCCGGCGTATCGTTAATGAGTGAATTCTTGGGCCTGGCCTATTTCGCAGAAGTTCCTGCTGTGCTGATCGACGTGCAGCGTGCAGGACCGAGCACCGGCATGCCGACACGCACCCAGCAATCCGATCTCCTCGCGGCAGCATTTGCATCGCATGGTGACACCAAGCACATCTTGCTTTTGCCTGCCACGCCCAAGGAGTGCTTCGAGATGACTGCCGAAAGTTTTGACCTCGCTGAGCAATTGCAGACACCCGTGATCCTGCTGACCGATCTCGATCTTGGGATGAACGACCATGTGAGCGAGCCATTTGAATGGGACGTGAAAAGAAAATATAAACGGGGGAAGGTCCTGACTGCGGAGGAACTGGAAGGCATCGGCAAATTTGGCCGATATCTGGACTCCGACGGCGACGGGATTCCGTACCGTACCTATCCAGGAACACACCCAACGAAGGGGGCATTTTTTACCCGTGGAACCTCCAAGGATGAATATGCAGCCTACACCGAAGATGGCGCAGCCTACAAAAGGAACATGGATCGGCTGACGCGAAAGTGGGAAACAGTCAAGAAGTTGGTTCCAAAGGCTGAAATCAGTATTTCCTCCAAATCAGAGGCCATAGGATTGTTGTTTTTTGGCACGTCCACTTTTTCATCGGAGGAGGCCAAAGACCTTCTCAACGAAGAGGGTATTGCCGTGGATTCTATTCGGATCAGGGCCTTCCCCTTCGGAAAGGAAGTGGTTGATTTCGTTGAAAGCCATGCTACCATATTCGTGGTCGAGCAAAACAGAGATGCCCAGATGCGCAAAATGCTGATCATGGAGATGGATTGCCTCCCCACGAAGTTGGTGCCAGTACTCAACTACGACGGAATGCCAATCACTGCTGACGCGATCTGCCAGCAAATAGTCCAAAACCTAAACCCAAAAAGACTTTCCAATCATGAGCTATCTAAAACCGCTGTTTAGCCACCCCAAGCTTCCCAAAAACAAACTCGGATACACGCTGAAGGAATACGAAGGGTCCTTGTCGACCCTGTGTGCGGGCTGCGGCCATGACAGTATCAGTGCGGCCATCGTCAGAGCCTGTTTCGAACTCTCCATCGAGCCGCATTTGGTGGCGAAGATCTCCGGGATTGGCTGCTCCTCGAAGACACCCACCTACTTCTTGGGCAATTCCCATGGGTTTAACTCCGTGCATGGCCGAATGCCTTCCGTCGCTACCGGCGCAAATATGGCAAATCGGGATTTGGTCTATTTTGGGGTGTCCGGAGACGGAGATTCTGCATCCATCGGCATGGGGCAATTTGTCCACGTCATCCGCAGGAATCTGAATATGGTGTACGTGGTGATGAACAATGGCTGCTATGGATTGACAAAAGGACAAGATTCCGCTACGGCCGATCAGGGCTCCAAAAACAAATCCGGATCAATCAATCCATTTCAGGCTATAGATTTGGCCAGCATGGCAATTGAACTGGGGGCGTCTTTTGTGGCGCAGAGCTTCAGCGGAGACAAGCAGCAGCTTATCCCCTTGCTCAAAGCGGCGATCAAGCATCCGGGCTTCGCATTTTTAAACGTGATCTCACCCTGTGTCACGTTCAACAACAACCCAGGATCGACAAAATCCTACGATTACGTTAGGGAGCACATTGATGCGACTTCGGCAAAGGATTTGGTTCCAAGCAAAAACGAAATCAAAATAAAGTATGAGGCTGGAATGTCAACACAGGTCGAAATGCACGATGGTTCTGAGATACAGCTGAATAAGTTGGCTTTGGATTG
>CAZTJM010000094.1:0-18205 GCA_964613865.1 uncultured Limnohabitans sp.
GCCCTCTTTTGAGGTAGGGATTCCAAAAACTGCCGCCAAAAGTTCTAGACGGGTATAGTGCTTGTAGTCGCCGAATTTCCACATTTCCATCGTGTCCAGATGACGAACTTCCCAAGGTCTTTTCCCTGAAATCTGAAGGGGCTCGGGAAGCGATATTCCCTGAATCAGCATCCGCCTGCAAAGGTAGGGGAAATCAAATTCCTTTCCATTGTGTGCGCAAAGCACCCACTTTTTCTTTTCTAACAAAGCCTTCAAGCCCAAAAGAAGTTCCCGTTCTTCCGGATCCGCAAAAACCTTCGACCTGAAAATGAGCTTTTTGTCTTTCTTCTTTGATTGGAAAAAGCCTACACCCACGCAGATTACCTGCCCAAATTCGGCATGGATTCCCGCGCGGTCAAAATACAGTGATCCTGGGGCCTCTGTTGGCTTTTCCAAGTGGATAAGTCGTTCCTTTTTGATCCACTCCTCTTGCAGTCTGGGATCCAAGTCATCAAATTTCCCTGTCAGTGAGGCGGTTTCTATGTCTAAAAACAGGATTTCTCCCAATTGGTCTAAAAAATCAGCCATATGCTCGTGGTTTAACTGTGCAATATACCCTCCAAACTCAGTTCAGGAATCATACTGAGGTGTTCGGGGTCGAAACTGCCTGGAGTAAAGATAAACTTTTTGTCAAAAATCTGATCCAGAATGTAGTAGCTCACCCAGAATTCGTTAGTCAAGGCGAACACGCTCGGGTCGATCGGTTCTATCTTTGCTATGGCCTGCGCACCAACCTCCTGTATCATGTGGCGAAGCGTAGAGGTTTGTCTTTTTTCCCCGTTGAGTATGCCATAACCTTTGGAGGTGACCATCACGGTACTCAGCTCGATCAGATTCAAATTGATGAGGTAGACCGCCCACTCAGCTCCTTTGTCAGTCTGGTTTTTGGCGATGGCCAGTTTTACTCCCGTCACTGGGGAGAAGTCTATGTCTTTTTTCATAGTTTATTTTAGGGATTTACTAGGTCTGTCAAGAAGGCGAATTGTTGGTGCATCTGACGAGCGTTCTGGATGCTATTCGATTAGATCTGTGTCATCTGGAACAAGTCAACCAGATGTTTACGCACCCTGTCCTTTGCTTCCTTTTCGTCTACTGGTCTGCCGAGCTCCAGATGAAGGGAAGTTACGGCCTTGTCGTCGATGCCACAGGGGATGATGTGACCAAAGTAGCTCAGGTCGGCATTTAGGTTGAAAGCAAAACCGTGCATGGTCACCCAGCGGCTGGACTTGACTCCCATTGCACAGATTTTTCGTGGGTTTTTCTGCTCCGCATGGTCTATCCAGACGCCCGTGAGACCATCGATCCGCCCCGCTTCAATTCCATAATCGGCCAAAGTAAGAATAATCGCCTCCTCCAGATATCTCAGATACCGATGGATGTCGGTGAAGAAATTGTCCAAGTCGAAGATCGGATAACCAACGAGCTGGCCAGGTCCGTGGTAGGTGATGTCGCCTCCACGGTTGATCTTGTAGTAGCTCGCCATGTGGCTTTTCAACCCGTCTTCGTTCAGGAGCAGGTTTTCCGGCTTTCCGCTTTTTCCAAGTGTGTATACGTGGGGGTGCTCCACGAAAAGCAAGTAGTTGGGAGATGGAAGCTGCGATTCGGGGGGTAGGCTCCGGTTTTTGATCTTCAGCGCAACCGTCTCCGCAAAAAGGCCCTCCTGATAGTCCCAAGCCTCTTGGTAATCCATCCGGCCCAGATCTCGGAATTCTACTCTTTTATTGATAATTTCGTTCATCTTTTTTCCTCTCGGGAAACTGATTTTTAAAACAGCAGTAAACCCTGTTGGGTTCTGAGATTTTTCAAAATTAAGCAATTTTGGTATGGCCGAGCACAATGACAATGGGAGACTTGCCGAGGAGCTGGCGGCTGATTGGCTCAGCAGGCAGGGTTATGAACTTATGGATGCAAACTATCGGCATGGCTACGCGGAGATAGACCTGATCATGAAGCATAAGGGATTGTTGGTGTTCGTGGAGGTCAAGTTCCGTTCGGGGACAGGCTTTGGCTATGCCGAGGAGTTTGTGGATTCCACCAAAAAGAAGCTCTTGGTAAAGGCGGCAGATCATTATATTTTTGAAAAAGACTGGAAAAAAGATATCCGTTTTGACATTGTTGGCGTCTATAAGGATCGGACGGGCACAGTCAATTTCCGACATTTTGAAGACGCTTTTTACTAAACCTATACCATATGAAAAATCTATTTCTGGGCCTAGTCTTGGCCTTTTTTGCCACTTCGACATTTGCGCAAAAGGATGACAAAATCATCAAAGACTCCGAAGAAGCGAAAGCAGCCTTTCTGAAAGACGACCCTAGCATGGAGGAATTGTTCAGTTCCGCGTACGGCTACGTTATCTTGCCAAATGTGGGGAAAGGCGGCATTGGAATTGGCGGAGCAGCAGGCAACGGAACTGCATTTGAGGGAGGAGAGCTCGTGGGTTTTGCAAAAATGACTCAGGTGACAATCGGATTCCAGCTGGGAGGACAGGCGTACAGCGAGGTCATTTTCTTTGAAGATAAGGAGGCCTTTGACCGATTTAAAGAAAACAAGGTAGAGATGTCTGCGCAAGTGTCTGCAGTTGCAGCAGCCTCGGGAGCCTCTGCCAACGCGAAATATGTCGAAGGCGTAGCGGTCTTCACCCGCACCAAGGGCGGCTTGATGTACGAAGCCTCTGTCGGAGGACAGCAGTTCAAGTTCACCGAAAAATAATTATAGCTCCCTGCGATAGATCAGGTTGCCTTCCTTGTCCCATTCCGCCCGAATATACGGGCGGAAATTTTTCGTATATGGCTCTTCCTGATACTGGATTTCCCGTTTTCTGATGGCCTTGGTGTTGTCGGTATCCCAGTATTCAGTCCAGAGGCCGACTTTTTCCCCATATTGATACTCACCCGTGACGGCGACTTGCTGGTTGTCGAAGAAGTAAAAATAGTTGCCTTCCTCCAAGCTATACTGGATGGGAATAATCTCTTCAATCGATCGGGAAGATTGGTCATAATAACTTATCCGAGATTCCTCAGGCCAGCCCTCTGAGTAGTGATTTTTGTCCTGAAGGACATTGTTTTCGTCAAATAGCATCCAAGTCTTATGCTTCGTGCCGTAGTAAAACATCCCGCTTTCCACCACGGTTTCGTTGACAATCCGCTCATAAGGGCCATGTAGCAAATAACCGGTCCCTTTGGTGTAACCGGTAGTCTTGATGCTCTTGTCCCGCGTGTCATACCAATACACATCTCGGATGTAGGGGTCGGGAGTTTGGGCGATGTCAGTATAGTTGAAATATTCCAAATAGGTCTGGCCTCGCAATTCTCTTCGGGTATAGCCACGCTGGGTTTTGATGCCAAACCAGATGTTTTTGCGGGCTTTTTTCTTTTTCTCCTTTTTCTCTTCCTTTTCCTTCTCTTCGTCAAATAGCAGCAGGGGGGCCACCGATGGCAAAAGAGCAGAGTTCACCACGCCTGAAGAATCTGGATCGGAGGTTTTCTCGACTTCGTTTTTTTGGGCAAAAGCGAATTTGCTGGAAAGAAATAGGGCAACCAGAAAAACAAGAAATCTTCTGTTCATCGAAGGGAAAACGGCGGAAATGGCAAACTATTTTCTTCAAAAATAACATTTCATCTGACATGTTTGACTTTTATTGGCCAGATGGAATCTCGCTTTGGCGATCCGTATTTTGTCTTGGAATATAAGCTCCGAGCTCGATTTAAGCATCAAATCCACGGGATCGTTTAGAATTAATAATCTTCTGGCTATTTTTGAGGAATTTGTAAAAAACCTATTGAAAAAATGAATTCTATTCTTTCGGATCGCATCCTGAATATGGAGGAGTCAGCTACCCTCGCCATGGCAAAAAAGGCAAGGGAGTTGAAAGCCCAAGGTATTGATATTATCGGCTTGAGTTTGGGTGAGCCAGATTTCAAAACACCCAAGCATATCCAGGAGGCTGCCAAGGCGGCTATCGATGAAGGAAAATATTTTGCCTATCCTCCAGTGGCGGGGTATCAGGATCTGAGAGAGGCGATAGCCAAAAAGCTTCGCGAAGAGAACTCCATCGAACAGGCAAAGGCCGAAAATATCGTGGTTTCCGTAGGTGCGAAGCATTCCATTGCCAACACCTTCATGTGCATCATCAATGAGGGAGACGAGGTAGTCATTTTCTCTCCATACTGGGTGAGCTACGCGGAGATCATCAAGCTTTGTGGAGGCGTGCCGGTCTTGATCGAGGGGACCTTGGAAAACAACTTCAAAGCTACCGCGGCGCAGCTGGAGGCAGCGATTACGCCAAAGACCAAAGCGGTCATCTACTCATCTCCCTGCAATCCGACCGGCTCCGTGTTTTCCAAAGAGGAACTGGAAGCCATCGCGGACGTGGTGAAGAAGCATGAAAATATCGTCGTCATCGCCGATGAGATCTACGAGTTGATCAATTTCGAAGGTAAAAACTACAGTATCGCGTCTTTCCCTGGAATGTTTGAAAGAACCGTCACCGTGAACGGATTCTCCAAAGGCTATGCGATGACCGGCTGGAGAGTGGGCTATATCTGCGCTCCTTTGGAGATAGCCAAGGCGGTGGAAAAGATGCAAGGCCAGTTTACTTCCGGTAACACAGGCATTGCACAGCGTGCGGCGCTGGCTGGGATTTCTGGAGACCAAGGCCCTTCAAGAGAGATGACCAAAGCCTATTTCAAGCGTCGGGCCCTCGTTTTGGACTTGCTGAGAGATATCCCTGGGATCAAAACCCACGTTCCGGAGGGAGCCTTTTATTTCTTCCCGGACGTGACCGCATTCTTCGGCAAATCCGCCCATGGACAAACCATAAACAATGCGGATGACCTTTGCCTATACCTGCTTTCCGTAGCCAATGTTTCCCTCGTGACAGGCGGAGCTTTTGGAGCTCCAAATTGCGTTAGGTTGTCCTATGCCGCTTCCGAGGAGGACCTGGTAGAAGCACTGAAAAGAATCAAAAAAGCTTTGGGCGAACTAGCCTAAGTCTTGTCAAAAACAAATTTCTTAGCCCTGGCATTAGCTGGGGCTATTTTTTTGCCTTGGCAGAATGAGTTAATTTTAGCCAAAATCTCATTTCATGGCTGAAGTCCTCGTAATTACCCCGGTAAAGAATTCCATTGAAACCACCTTGGATACTGCAAGGGCTATCGCGGCTTCCGACGTATTGGTGCGCCATGTGATCTTCAATGACTTCAGTACTCCGGAGACCAAACAGCAACTGGAGGAAAACAAAACCAAGATCGGCTACGAGTTGATCCATATCGAAGACCTCACCGACCATCCATCTCCAAACTACAAGCTGGTGTTGCAGCTTTCCCAACAGATGGCCTTGGATGGAGGCATGCCGCTACTGGTGGTAGAATCCGATGTGATGGTCAAGCCGGACACCGTGTCCACGCTCCTTTCGTTTCAAAGGAACCATCCCAAATCAGGTTTGGTGGGGTCTGTGACCGTGGATGAAAAGGGACTGGTAAATTTTCCCTACTTGAAATTCAAGGATGCGAAAGAGACGGTCTTGAATACGCAGCGGAGCCTTAGTTTTTGCTGCACCTTGTTTTCGCTGGAGTTTCTAAATGGGTACGATTTTGCGGGATTGGATGAAGCCAAGGACTGGTACGATACTTTTATTTCGAAGAAGTCGATTGAATTGGGGTTTGAAAATTCGGTATTGATGAATGCGCCGGTTTGGCATCGACCCCATGCGAGTCGACCCTGGAAACAGTTGAAGTACACGAATCCTATAAAGTATTATTTTTTCAAATTCTGGAAGGGGCTTGACAAGATCTGATGGACCACTGCATCTTCATCCACTACAGCCTTCAGAACCGCCTGCCTTTTCCGGAAATTCGGTACCTTCAGGAGTTGTCCAAGTGTTTTTCGAAGATTACCCTGGTGACCAATGAACGGGATTTTAAGGTGGAAGGCCTGCCTCCCGGAGTGGAAGTGCTAATGGTGAAAAATGAGGGTTACGATTTTGGGAAGTTCCTCAAAGCCTTTCGCAAGATTGATTCCGAGAGTCTAGACAGACTGGTGTTGGTCAACGACTCCAATGTGCTGCTGGGCGATCTCAAGGATTTTATGAAAAAGGGTGAAGCGCTGAAGGCGGAATTTTGGGGGGCGATCGACTCCCATGAGAAGCCTTGGTTTTCTACGCATCTGGACAATTTCCATCTGCAGAGTCACTTTCTGGTCTGGGAAAAGAATGCACTTCCGCTCCTCCGAAGCTATCTGGATGAAGTCAAGGTACAGGAAGTGTTTGTCGGCGACGATCTCAAGCAGGTCCGTCGCAAAGTCATCGACGTCTGGGAGATCGGGTTGAGCCAGTTTTTTCTCCGGTCAGGCAGAGTGCCACGGGCTGTTTTTGCGACCGAGGGGCTGGCTCGGCGCTGGGGTAAAAAGAAAAAGGCCAACCTGACCATCAAGGCTCCCGGGAAGCTGTTGAAACTGGGGTATCCTTTTCTAAAAAAAAAAGCAGTCCTTCGGAAAAGTTTTTGGAAGCGTTTGCTGGCTTTGGATCGTGATTGGAAAGGATGGATCAGCCGGAGCATGGGCGACCCCGCCGAGGCGAAGTCCATGATCGTTTACTTTACAAAACTGTTGGACAACAAGACCTGAGCAATATGAAAAATGCAGGAGACGCAAGGATATATGTGATGTACTACAAGGAGGGGCAAGTCCTGTCATTGGATGGCTTTTATCTTCCGGTTTTGTGCGGGCAATCTCCTGCCGCGCCGGACTCGACTTTTGTCCGGGATGACACTGGGGAAAACATCTCCGCAAAAAACAAATTTTACAGCGAGCTCACCGGGATCTATTGGGTTTGGAAAAATACACGTCAGGACATCACCGGCATCTGCCACTACCGAAGGTATTTTACGGTCTTTCCCGAGCCTTGGTACTTTAGGCTAAAGTACTTCATCACCCATCCGCTTAAGAGGCAGTTTAAGAAGAATCCGCTGATCTACACTAATAGTGTAGAGAAATACAGCTCATGGATTTTAACTGCCTGCCAGACTGAAGAGATTCTCCAAGAATTTGACATCATTCTGCCGCGGGCGAGGGTATTTCGGTATTCTATCCGAGAACACTACGAACGATACCATTCGATCAGTGATTTTGCCCTCATCGAAGAAATTTTGTTTGAAAAGTGTCCAAGTATGCTGGTAACTTGGCAACAGGTAGTCCAAGGAAATTCCCTCTATGCCAACAACATGTTTGTGGCAAAAAAAGAAATCTATTGCGACTTTATGGAATGGTGGTTTGGGATGTTGTTTGAATTTGAGCGGCGCTGTCAGCTGGGGAATTATGTAGGGTATCAACAGCGAATACTTGGATTTGTTGCGGAAAGACTGCTTACCCTTTGGGTGGCACATAGAAAGCCAAAAGTTAAGGAACTACAGTTGCTTTATTTTAAGCGGATGAAAAAAGATTAAATGTTTTTGCTTAAGTACAGCGATCCTTGCCCCTGGTGTTAGTGGGATCCGCAGCTTGTTGCAGTCATCCTGAAAGCAGGGACTCGGCTAGTGCGAAATTAGTAAATAGGAACTAAAAAAAACGAAGCCGGACACGACTTGCCCGGCTATTTTTTTGTTATAGATGAAATTTTATTATGTTATTTTTATGATTAATAATTATACTTTTCGAATTTGAAATATGTCCAGATTTCGTTTGATGCGTATACTGGGTAGCCATCAAAGAAATTGAAGCCTTGGTTTATGTCATACCTATTATTGTACAATAATGCACATCTGTCATAAAGAATTGAGGTAATCATCTGAACACCTGGTTTTGTAACTTGAGATATAGTGTAGGTTGGAGTTATTACACCGTTAGATACTGTTAAGTTTTGAGTTACGTTAGTTTCATAAGAATTTTTAGAAACACCCCAGACGACGTGGATGTCCTTGGCTTCGTATGGTAGATTTTGAATTAGAAAAGAGAGGTTCGACGATACCCAGGCTTTATTATTTGCATCATTTCGGCTTACATGGTAACTCACCAACGGATTTGCGGTTACAGTGGAAATTAGAGGTAGTCCATTTGAACCGAGGGTTATTTGACCATGTGATACCCAAAGAAACATTTGATTCCCTCCAGGCCAATTAGCGAAATTTTGTCTCAGTTTCAATTTGGGCATTCGGACTGTTAGTATTTCGTTTACCCCAGTTAAGTCAGAGCAAAGAGGGCTGCCGACGACCATGTTCTCAGTTGAAGGAGCACCTTTTTTCAAATTTACGTTAATGTTGCCGGCTTCCTCAGGTAGAACTTGATCAAGTTTTGGCATAAAAACGATCGTCGGATGTTTCAAAGCATATTCATCATTTGTAATTACCTCCACTGCGGATTCTACTATGATGAAGCCCTGCTGGTCTAAAGTGTATCTTAACCCAGGAGTTTCACCTTTAAAGTGCGGGTCATCCTCTCTGTCTCCATACATTCCAGGGTAATAGTATGTTAAAGTCAATTCGTCAATTTCCGCAAGATGGAAATTCTCAGCTAGATAGGGTGCGCGAATTTCGATATTGTTTTTTGAGATGAAGTCAGCTATCGTTTCTACGTTGAAATCATCCTTTGTCGTTTTGGCTTTCGCTATGATATTTGAACTTATGTTGGAAACTGCCTTTGAGTTTAATAGAGTGTTTTTGACTGACAAATCAATATTGGCTTCTCCGCCGCTTTTTTCGAGTTTAGAGGACTCGAGTAGGGCTTCAATGCTTTTTTTCCCTTCAAACGTTTCGATGAAAATATTTGACAACGATTTAAAGTTTGATTCATAATACCGTTCTGTTAGATTTTCCACCTCATTAAGTGGGGTGGTGACATCTTCTGTTTCAGTACATGAAAAGAGAAGGGTTGCTACGAATAGCGAGAGAATGGTTTTTTTAGATTTCTCATTTTGGAAAAAGGATTTGTTGAGATGAAATAATACTTTAAATATAGTTTTATATTTCATTTTATTCAATATGAAGTTTTTATTTTTACATTTTTTTAGTTATATAAAATTGTATTACATATACTGAAATAAGTGGCGTAATGATTAATGTGTTGTAGTCCGATTTTTTAGTGATATAGAATGTTCGCTCAACCATTGCGAGAGTCAAATGCTTTTATCACAAAATTTAGATGAGCAGGCTAAACTTATCCACGCCCGTAAAAATTTTAAAAGGGCCACCAAAAACTTCGAACTGATATGGCAAAGTCAGATTCCCCTAATCCGACAGGAATTCATCGACAAACGGGTAAAGTGGTGTATTTCGAAAAATGGTTTCGAAGCTTAAATCATTTCAATTTTATTTTTGTCAGAAAAATCCAAAGAATAATTTGTTTAGTATTAGGGAAGTTCTAATTTTATGCTTGGTGATTAACAACTTTTCTCTATCTCTCTTTTTCAAAAATGAGATTCTCACGGATCCATTTTTCGAACTCTGACAGTTTTGAAGGAACCCTGGCCTCAGTCAGGGTTCTTTTTTTTATATTGGGTTTGAAAAATTTTCTATGGGGCCGTTTTATCGCTTTTTTCTTGTTTTGTTGTTTGTGGCTAACGGTGGTTTTTTGCTTGCGCAGAGTAGAGGCGTAGATACCACCTATATCAAAGAGACTCCTGAAAAGATGATTTTGAGGACTTATGTCTCCCGGAAATACACCGCTATCAATTACGGAGAACCGATTGGGACTTACGATCCGAACAGCGGACTGAATCTTGGGGTGGGTGTCACTTTTCAAAAATTCACTCTCAATGTGGGTTTTCCGCTTTCATTCATGAACCCAAATCGAAAGGAAGATTGGCCTGGTTTTTTGGATTTACAGTCCCACGTGTACTTGACGGATTGGATTGTGGATCTCTTTGGGCAATTTTACAATGGCTATATGATTAGGGATTATTACAATCCGGACGAAGATTACCTAAGGGAAGATATTCGTGTGGTAAAGCTCGGGGTAAGCGGGAGCTATCTCTTTAACGGCTCAAAACTTTCCCTGTCCGCCGCTTTTCACCAGTCCTCCATTCAGAAAAAATCCGCATTCTCTCCAATGGTTGGATTTGAATCCTATCACGTGCGGATCAGCGGGGATTCTCTGGTGTTGCCCGAACGTGATGGGGCGATTCCTGGAAACTACGCCCGAGGGGATTTTCTCCAGGTTGGTCCGAATGCAGGAATGGCTGGGACGCTTGTTTTGGGCAAAGGTTTTTTTCTCACCGGTGCTGCCTCCGGAAATCTCGGCTTGGGGATTTCCAAAGCAGACAAGGACAAAGAAACCCGGCGCGTTGAGGTGATGCCGGGATATTTTTTGAGGGGATTTGCGGGTTACAACGGCGACCGGTTTTCGATTACGGGAAGCTATGTGTACAAGCATCTGAATCTAGTAAAACAGCAGGAGGTCGCCCAGTCCGTCAATACCGGCAACTATCGGATCAATTTGGTCTATAAGGTCAACCCGGGCCCAAAGCTGACGAAAACCTATACCAAATTTAACCCGCTGAATATCCTTCAGCGGATATTGAACTGACGCAAGGTCGCCGATCAGCGCTTTTATTTTTAGCTTTGGGCTAAGTAACATTCCATAGCATTCCCATGACTGACACCTTTGGCATTTCGCAATCTTTGCAAAAAATAGGGATACAGCCTGAAAATCTCGGTTCTTCTACCGGGATAAACTGGCTGGATTCGGGTGAAACCTCCTTTTCGTCTTTTTCACCAGCTGACGGAGAATTGATTGCAAAAGTGCAACCTGCCAATGCTGAGACCTACGAAGCGGTTATTGCACAGGCACATTTGGCATTTGAAAAATGGCGCACAGTACCGGCTCCTCAGCGGGGGGAAATAGTACGGGAGATCGGGAATGCCCTGCGTGAAGTCAAGGAAGATTTGGGAAAGCTGGTTTCCTACGAGATGGGCAAGTCCTACCAAGAAGGTCTCGGAGAAGTGCAGGAGATGATAGATATCTGCGACTTTGCCGTCGGACTTTCCCGTCAGCTGTATGGGCTGACCATGCATTCCGAGCGGCCTGGGCACCGGATGTACGAGCAGTGGCATCCGCTGGGGATCGTCGGGATTATTTCTGCCTTCAATTTTCCGGTTGCCGTTTGGTCATGGAATGCTGCTTTGGCCTGGGTCTGCGGCGACGTCTGCGTTTGGAAGCCTTCGGAAAAGGCACCGCTCTCCGCGGTGGCCTGTCAGCACATCGTCGGAAAAATATTCGCCAAACACGGGATGCCGGAAGGCATTTCTTCCCTGATCATAGGGGATCACCAAGTAGGCGAACTTCTATCGCATGACTCAAGAATCCCATTGGTTTCGGCGACCGGATCTACCCGAATGGGAAAACTCGTTGCCAAAGCGGTGGGAGAGCGACTTGGCCGATCACTGCTAGAATTGGGCGGAAACAACGCGATCATCATCACTGAAAACGCCGATCTGGACATCGCGATTCGGGGCGCCCTTTTTGGCGCGGTAGGCACAGCAGGACAGCGATGTACCACGACACGTCGCCTCATCATCCAAGACTCCGTTTACGAAGAAGTCAAAAATAGGCTCGCTTCGGCCTATTACAAATTGGTGATAGGCAATCCCCTGGACGAGAGAAACCACGTCGGCCCCTTGATCGACCGGGACGCTGTGGAGAGCTACCTTGCTGCTATCGATCAAGTCAAAGCCGAGGGAGGAAAGGCTGTCGTGGATGGAGGGGTTCTTGGAGGGGAAGGTTTCGAATCTGGCTGCTACGTGAAGCCGGCGATCTTTGAAGCTGAAAATCACTTTGAGATCGTCCAGCATGAGACTTTCGCCCCCATCCTCTATCTGATTAAATACAAGACTTTGGCAGAGGCTATCGCGCTGCAAAACGGAGTTCCCCAAGGGCTTTCTTCGGCCATTATGACTACCAATATGAGAGAAGCAGAGGCTTTTCTTTCGGCCACAGGCTCTGATTGCGGTATCGCCAATGTCAACATCGGAACCTCCGGGGCCGAGATAGGCGGGGCCTTTGGTGGCGAAAAAGAAACCGGAGGTGGGCGGGAATCTGGCTCCGACGCCTGGAAAGCCTACATGCGCCGCCAGACCAATACCATCAACTACAGCACATCGTTGCCGCTGGCACAAGGGATCAAGTTTGATATTTGAGTAACAAGTAGCAAGATATTAGTATCAGGACACTTGGGTAGGTCTGGGTATAGCGTATATGGTGTTTTGATTCCATCTTGCCGAAGAATTAACTCTATAGAATATCGTACAAGCTACCTGCTGACACCGCGACCGGGTAGCGGAATCTTCGGTATTCTATTCTTCCGTCAGCAGCTGCTTCATCTCCTGAAGCTTGGCTTGCTCTTCGGCCGACAGTTGGGGGAAGGCTAAGTCCATTTCGTCCAAGGCGTGAATGATGGCTGAAGCCACGGCAATGCGGGCATAGGGCTTGTTGTCCGCAGGGATCACATACCAGGGACTGTCCTTGGTTGAGGTTTTTCTGATCGCATCTTCGTATGCCTTCATATACTGATCCCAATAGCCTCTTTCTTTGATATCCGCCGAGCTAAACTTCCAGTTTTTGTCCGGCTCTTCGATTCTCTCTAGAAAGCGTGACTTTTGCTCCTCTTTGGAGACGTTGAGGAAGATTTTGATGACCTTGGTCCCGTTGCGGTGCAGGTATTTTTCAAAGTTGTGGATGTCTTCCAAGCGCTGTTCCCAAATTTTTTTGGTCACCAGCTTTTGGGGAAGTTTTTGGTTTCGCAGAATTCCCTCATGGACCCGCGCCACGAGTACTTCCTCGTAGTAGGAGCGGTTGAAAATCCCGATTTTCCCCCGTTCTGGTAGTTTGGTGATGCAGCGCCAGAGAAAATCATGGTCCAGTTCCTCTGCGCTCGGTGCCTTGAAGGAGTTGACATGGCATCCTTGGGGATTGACTCCGGACAGTACATGCTTGATGGCGCCATCCTTTCCTGCAGCATCCATCGCTTGAAAGATTACCAGCAGAGACCATTTGTCTTGGGCGTACAATACTTCCTGCAGCTCCGCCAGGGCGTCGATTCCCTGTTCCAAGGCTTCTTTGAAGGTGGATTTGTCTTCTGGGCCAAAGGTCTTTTTTGGTGAGCTGGAAAAGTTTTTGAGTTTGAAGTCTTTTCCGTTGCCGACACAGTAGCGTTTGGAAAATTTCTTCGCCCGCTTAATCAGCTCTTCGTCGCTCATTTTTTTGAATGTCTTCGCTGTGAGGTTTTCTTCGCCTATCATAGTCTGTTGTTCAAAAGGAAAAATTAGGCTGGGTCGACTGTGCACTGGAAAATAGGTGTAAATCCTGCGTTCAAATTCGCTCCAAGCTTGTAAAAAGAAGATAGGGAAAATCCTGAAATATTCCCTATCTTCTTTTTTTTAAACCGACTAAAAGAAAACCTGTCGACTGAAAATCTCTTGAATTAAGCTATGAAGAAACTATTGGTTGCCACCGGTGGCGGAGACTGTCCTGGCCTCAACGCGGTCATCCGCGGGATTGTAAAACGAGCTTCCAAGGAGGAGGATTGGGAAGTTTGGGGAAGCTTTGAAGCGCTCAATGGGCTGATGGAGGAACCTACCCGCTTGATCAGACTGGATAGGAAGACAGTCGCGGGGATCCATGTGAAAGGAGGGACCATACTCGGGACAACAAACAAAGGCAATCCGATGAACTATCCGGAAAAACAAGCTGATGGTTCCATAAAGTATATCAATCGGATACCCTGGCTGGTAGACCGCTTGAAGGAAAAGGGTTTTGAGGCATTGATAAATATTGGAGGAGATGGGTCACAGGCCATTTCCCAGGCGATGTTTGAGGCGGGAATGCCCGTAGTGGGTGTTCCAAAGACGATTGACAATGATCTTAATTCCACGGATTTTACTTTTGGCTTCCAGACCGCGGTGCAAACGGCCTCCGAATCATTCGATCGCCTAGTGACTACTGCAAGCAGCCATCACCGGGTAATGATCATGGAAGTGATGGGCAGGGATGCGGGTTGGATTGCTCTCTACACCGCCATCTCAGGCGGGGCGGAAATTTGTCTGATCCCGGAGATTCCATATGATCTGCAGGCATTGGTATCCAAGATCAACGAACGCTATATCGATGGACGTGGCTTTGTCAATATCGTGATAGCGGAGGGGGCAAAGGCCAAAGATGGGACGATCACGGCAACCAAGGGAGAGGAAGGAAGGCATGCGGTCCGTCTGGGTGGCGTCTGCTATGCGCTCAGCCAGCAGCTCAAGGATGCGGGGGTCACCGCTGATATTCGCGAGACGGTGTTGGGGCACACGCAGAGGGGTGGTACGCCGATAGCGTATGACCGGGTGATTGCATCGGTTTTCGGGGTCACAGCCATGGAGCTGGTTCTTGCCCAGAAGTACGGTGAACTGGTCGTGCTCAAAAACAACCAATACACCTCTGTCCCAATCAAAGAAGCGATCAGCGCTTACAACTACGTCGATCCGAAGGGGACTTTGGTGGAGGCTGCGAAAGGTCTGGGTATTTTCTTCGGAGACTAGCTTTCCCAAAGGTTCAAGACACTTGATTTCCCAAAAAATAAAAATCTCTAACTTTTAATCTTTTCCCCAAGCAATGACCCCTTTCCATTCTTCGATCAAGGCGACCAAAAGCCTGAAACTCGCAATTCTAATACTACTTATTGTCAGTTTTTCGGCAACATCTTTTGCTCAGATCCAAAAGCAATATTTGGATATTTCCGTTTCTCCGGACAAGCTGGATTGGACGTATAAGGTCGGGGAAAAAGTAGACTTTATCGTCTCCGTTACCCAATCGGGTCGGCCTGTTCCGGTGGAAAACGTTCGCTATTTTGTCAAAGAGGAAAAAATGGAGCCTATCCAAGAGGGATCCTTGCAACTCAAAGACGGTAAGGCTTCAATTTCCGCTCCCGGTATGAAGATGCCCGGATTTCTCCGTTGCGAAGTTTTCGCCACGATTGACGGAAAGGAATACAGGGGATTGGGGACCGCAGCCTTTGAGCCGGAAATGATCAAGCCGACGGTGAAGATGCCCGAGGACTTTCAGGCTTTTTGGGAGAAAGGGAAAGCGGAATTGGCGGAGTTTCCCTTGGATGCCAAGATGGTCCATATGCCGGAGCGAAGCACGGAAGCGGTGGATGTCTATCATGTAAACTTCCAAAATATCAGAAACAGTCGGGTTTATGGGGTCCTAACCGTGCCAAAGGGTCCTGGGAAGTTCCCCGCAATTCTACAGGTGCCGGGAGCGGGTATACGCCCTTACTTTGGTGATATGGCAAAGGCAGCTCGTGGCGCAATCACGCTGCAGATCGGCATCCACGGAATTCCGATCGATATGCCCCAGGAGGTTTATGGCAACTTGGCCAGCGGAGCGCTAAACGGCTACTGGAATTTCAACCTTTCGGACAAGGATATCTATTACTACAAGCGGGTTTATTTAGGTTGCATCAGGTCAGTGGATTTTTTGTTTTCATTGCCACAGTTTGACGGGAATAATCTGGGGATTCAGGGAGGAAGCCAAGGCGGCGCTTTGGCGATCATAACCGCGGCACTCGATCCGCGGATCAAATATCTTTCCTCCATGTATCCCGCTTTGAGCGATATGACCGGCTATCTCCATGGTAGAGCGGGAGGTTGGCCGCACATGTTTGCGGGAAACAACCTTCAGTATTACAACTATCCTGAAGCGATCGAGACCCTGAGCTACTATGACGTGGTAAATTTTGCGAGAATATTGAAGACACCTGGATTCTATAGCTGGGGCTACAACGACGACACCTGTCCCCCGACTTCCTATTATTCAGCTTACAATGAAATCAAGGCTCCAAAGGAAGTTTTTGTGATCCCCGAAACAGGGCACTGGACTTATCCGGAGCAAGGCAAGAAATCCGAGGATTGGCTTTTTGAAAAGTTGAAAAAGTAAGGATCCGATAATCCTGGCTTTCTCGAAGGGGTATTTCTGGGTTTTGCGCTCGTATGTTTTTAGGATGGCTGGCTAGGGAAATTGCTTGGGCAACTGGCGCGTTTTCCGCATACAGCCGGCATATTTCTGTTACAAACCGATTCCCTTGGCCATCATGCCTGCTAAGATCGGAATGAGAAAGAGTAGCAGTAGTTCCGCTCGGATCATCCAAAAAATAGACTTTGGGATGGCTACTATATCTTGCGGATTTCCTTTTCGGTTTTTTAGAAAGAAGACGGTAGGGTAAATTGAAAGGAGTCCAATGGCGACAAACAGGGTCAATTTTAGGTGAAAGACTGGATTTCCAGTGTAAAATTCAGCCGGTTTTCCAAACCCGCCCAGCCAAAGTGTCAGCCCTGCCCCCAAAAGAGTCAATACTGCAAAACCGTATAGCCCATCAATTTTGGCGAGTTGGCCGATTTCTTTTTTGCTTAACCGGGGCTTCAACAGTAGGTGCTCTGATACCAATACACCCACGATGGTAAAAATGCTGACAAAATGAAAATATCTTAGGAGCAATTCTATACTCATCTGGGTAGGCGAGGGGGAATCCTAAAGTTTTGAAATTTTTCTGGGATTTCAGCAAGGCATTTCCCTAAAAATGAACGGTATGCTATCCTGAAAAATGTTTAACTTTTCTTGATTTTTATATAGACCCTCTCGACCATGCCAGCACAGCCTTTGGAATTGATTTTGGCCAGGCAATTTGGAGACAGCCTCAGCATGCCATTTTTTTTGGTAGATCCCGAAGGAAACCTTCTTTTTTACAATGAGGCTGCCGAGGGGATTTTGGGATTGAGGTTTACAGACACAGGGGGGATGAGAGTAGAGGAATGGGCGACGATGTTCCGCCCAGCTGATCTTGACGGAAATCCCATGCCCCCAGAAGACCTGCCGTTGGTTCGTACGTTGAACACGCGCCAGCCTGCGCACGGAACGTTTAGCATAGACAATGTCAAGGGCGAAAGAGTGGTCATCACCGTCACTTCCTTTCCCTTGGAGGGGAGACCCAATAGGTATCTGGGTGCCATAGCGATGTTTTGGAAAAGCGAATCATGAAGGTAAAAGTATGGGGATGCAGAGGTTCTCTTCCCTCACCTGGACCTGAAAATTACCGCTTTGGCGGTAACACCTCCTGCTTTGAGGTGACGCACGGGGATGCCTGTATCATTTTGGATTCGGGGTCCGGGATACAGCGTTTGGGCAGGTATCTCAGCACAGAACTAAAGGAGATCCACATTTTACTGACCCACCTGCATATTGACCATATGATGGGCTTGGGCTTTTTTCTCCCCCTGTACAACCCGGACGTGACAGTTCATATCTGGGGGCCCTCCGCATCCTGCGAATCATTGATCAATCGTCTTCGAAGGTATTTTTCTCCTCCGTTGTTTCCGATCCGATTCAATGAGCTTCCAAAACATCCTATCATTCATGAATTGAACAACGAGGAATTTGCCATAGGCGAGGTCATGATCCAAAGCGAATATATCTGTCATCCGGGCCCAACCTTGGGCTATCGACTGACGACCGAGAAGTCGGTCGTCGCCTATATTCCCGACCATGAGCTGCAATTGGGGTCATGCAACTTTCCCAACGATCCGGAATGGACTTCTGGCTTTGAGATTGCCAAGTCGGCAGATATTCTTTTCCACGATGGAAGCTATACCGATAGGGAGTACTTTGCCAAGACGGGCTGGGGGCATTGCTCGGTACAGGATGCGATTGCCTTTGCGGAGCTTTGCAAGGTCAAGAAACTTCAGCTGATCCACCATGAACCTACGCGTACTGACGTCGAGATCGATGAAATGCTCGAAACCGCCTGCCTGGAGCGTGAGTCTGAAATTGAAGTGCGAATGTGCGCTGAGGGTGACGAGTTTGAACTGGAGTAGGATTTAGCTTTCTGGATGCCTTGCTTGGATTTACAAGTGATAAAAAATAAAACTTCTGAATACCTCGGCACTTCAGAAGTTTTTTGGTTTAGCCCAAACTAGAATGGCAATGAAGACCATTAAACAATTGGCAAAAGAAGTCCGAACAAACACCATCGATGCCTAAACACTTCCATCTTCGAGAGGCAATGGAATTATTAAAGCAGGCAAATCCCACCTTGATATAACTACCATTTTTTGAACCCACTTAACTGTGTCTGTTGAAGGTGTCGCGAATTCATCCATTTGCCAATTGGCTTTTTTTCAGTAATTTGAATCACTACTGTCCGAC